>RFVZ01000519.1 GCA_009922405.1 Betaproteobacteria bacterium | reverse complement strand
ACTGCAGGACGCCCGAATAAAGCAGATCGGTGTCTTCAACGACCTGGTCGTTGAAATAGTCCTCGGCGCGAAGACCCAGGGCGCGGGCCTTGATGCGCATGTTGATGTCTTTAGACACCAGTACGACATCACTGTTCGGCCAGCGCTCTTGCAGCGCGTGGACGACACCCAGGATTTGATTGTCAGCCTTGGTCGACGCCAGGCTCGAGGGCAGGGTGGTCGAGGCCAGGGCCGTCGTCTGCAGCCGCAGGCGTCCGGTGGCTTCACGATTCCCGAGTTTGTCGAGGCGAACACCCTCTTCAATCAGGTGCGCGAGCGGCGCAGCTGCATCGGCCGAAGCACCTGTCGGCACATCCGCACGCATCGGGGACAGGCTGATACTCAGATCGCCAACCAATCCCTCGATCGAACGGCTCGCCTGCCGAGCGTTCCGCGCGACCTCGGTCATGCCCTTCTTGTTGTTATCCAACTCTTCGAGCGTCACCATCGGCAGGAAGATGTCGTGCTCTTCAAAACGGAATAACGAGGTTGGATCGTGCATCAGCACGTTGGTGTCCAACACGAAGAGGCGCGGCCGCAGGGTCTTTCCGCCGGGCTCGAGCGACGTGGCACGGACCCGGCCAGAGCGTGATTTGGGTTGCGCGTCCTGCGCCGCGGACTTCTTCGTGGCGCCCGCTTCGAGACCCGCTTCAGTGCCAGCCTTGGCGTTGATTTCAGCTGCGACTTCAGTCGCGACTTCAGCCGCGCTTGCAGACGCCGTGCCAGTGCGAGTGCCGTCGCCAGTGCCGCTCTTGCTCCCGCGACGCGGCTTAGCCGGGATTGGCGTGGCCGCTGCCGGGCTATCGTTCGAATCCACCGAGGTGTCCAGATCGGTGCGCAGCGGATCCAGTAAATCGGGTTGGAACGAGCCCTCACTTTCCGCGCGCAGATCGTTCGAGACCGGGTTTCCAGCCTTCGCGCCTTTGCCCCGGATTGGGCGAGCCCGAACGTCGTCGGTCAGGTTGAACGGGGACGCAGGTTTGGATGGAGCTTTGGGCAGCGGCATTCGGATGGCAGTCGGTTGGGTAAAGAGAGGGTTTAAGCGGACTGGGTCAAGGCCTGAACAGAGGCTAATACCTCGTCGGCGTGGCCGGCCACTTTGACCTTGCGCCACTCTTTTGCAAGGTGTCCAGACCGGTCTATCAGAAAAGTTGAACGTTCTATTCCGCGTACGGGTTTGCCGTACATGGTCTTCGCTTTGACAACGTCAAACAGCCCGCAAAGAGCTTCTTCCGTGTCGCTCAGTAACGCGAACGGCAACTCAAATTTGGTTTGAAAATTGGTATGAGACTTCAGGCTGTCGCGCGAGCA
>RFVZ01000518.1 GCA_009922405.1 Betaproteobacteria bacterium | reverse complement strand
GGTCGGGGACACATTAACCGTTTCGATTGACGAATCGACTTCAGCTTCAAAAGCAGGTGGGAATAAGGCCGAACGCAAAAGCAATTTGGACCAATCAGTAACGGGTGCGACGGCACTCAAGCGTTTCCCCGCGCAATTGGCCAAGGCTGGCGTGACTTATTCCAGCACGTCGGCTTTCGACGGGAAAGGCGAGACCAGCGAGAACAATTCGTTCGTCGGAGCGATGTCGGTGACGGTCCTCGATGTCCTTGCCAACGGTAATCTCGTCGTCGCTGGCGAAAAGCAAGTCGCCATCGGCGATAGCGAGGAGTTCATTCGTTTTTCCGGTGTGGTTAACCCGACGATGATGATCGGGAACTCCGTTCGTTCTACACAGGTTGCTGATGCCCGGGTTGAATATCGTAGCCGCGGGACCGTTGACGATGCAATGCGGCCAGGCTGGTTCAGTCGTGCCTTCAATGTCGTGAACCCGTTTTGATGCTTTACGCGTCGATGCTTACCGAACGTTCGTTCTTGTTCCGGATGGGTGGCTTGCTTGCGCTGATCGGTGCCGCTATCGCACTGATGACGAATGCTGCCCATGCAGTCGAGCGCATTAAAGAGGTGGCGTCGATCTCTGGAATCCGATCGAATCCGCTGGTTGGCTATGGACTCGTTGTCGGTCTTGATGGTACGGGCGATCAAACCACTCAGGCGCCCTTTACGGGGCAGTCTGTTCGCTCGATGCTCGAAACCCTCGGGGTTTCACTACCTCCCGGTACCGCGCAGTTGCGAAACGTTGCTGCGGTGCTCGTCACCGCTGACCTGCCCCCCTATGTTCGGCCCGGGCAACGGATGGACATCACGATTTCCTCGATCGGCAACTCGAAAAGCCTTCGCGGTGGAACTTTGATTATGACGCCATTGCGCGCCGCAGACGGGCAGATTTATGCCGTTGCGCAAGGCAACGTGATCGTCAGCGGGTTTGGTGCTGCGACATCTAAAGCAAGTACGGTCGTTAATCACTTGTCGGTTGGTCGAATACCGGACGGCGCGATTATTGAGCGCGCTGTTCCGCCGGCCTCGGGCCCCCTTGACCTGGTCACGCTCGAGCTTCGGCGGAACGATTTTGCCTTGGCGCAAGCAGTTACAGATGCAGTTAATCTGGCATTTGGTCCAGACACTGCAGTCCCGGTCGATAGTCGGGCTGTTAACGTTAGGACGCCGTCGGACCCCGGGCGCCGAGTCGCTTTTCTGGCGAAGTTAGAAGCGCTCCAGATCGGAGCCACTCGCGATGCAGCGAGGGTTGTGGTGAATGCCCGCACCGGTTCGGTCGTGATGAATCAGACGGTGACGATCGAGAACTGCGCG
>RFVZ01000517.1 GCA_009922405.1 Betaproteobacteria bacterium | reverse complement strand
GATTTCAAACAGGGACTTGTTGTAGTCTCGAATAAGTGACGGGGGAATGATATTGAGAAGTCCAGAGTCCCCTTCGAAACAAGTTGCACGTATATCGTTTGAGGTGGGAGCGGTGACGAGCCAGCGGGTGTTGTCATAAACCCAAGCACGGATACCAATCCAGTGGCTAGCAGTGTGCGTCTTACCAGACCCGCGGCCGGCAAGCATAAGAAACGTATCATATTCGCCATCGTCTGGCTCCCTTTGGTGCGGCAGTGCCTGTAGGTGCCAACGAACCCGCCAAACGGCGGCCTCGAGCTGATCCTTAGGCCAGTGCGTGCGTGCTTGTGCGAACTTCTTTAATTCAAGTTCCTGTTTTGGTGTTAACGACATGAAATAAAACCCTCTCCTACGAGATAGCTGTTATCCGGCCCGTCTGTTTCGATGTGAACACAGGTCTGTGGCTGGATCTTTGTAATTTTTTCAATATACCTACGCGCCTGGTGTATTTTTATCGGCTTAGATACCTGATTAGGTACCAGTTTCAACCTGGTTTTAAAGGTTAGTGTGTAGGTACTATTTTTTTCTGTAAACGCGAGGTTAGTCTTGCCACCCAGCGACTCAACCAGGCCCTGAATTGACAGCGCCGTGCCGTAATGTGTGCTAGAGAACCTAAACAGGTCCCTCCGCGGCGAGTATTGGCGCGGTTTTGCAAACAAAATGCCACGCAGCAGCTCAATTCGCTGCTCTTTGTCTGCCAGCAAGTAGTTTGCCGGTATTTTTGTTGGAATATTAGGCGCTAATTGTGACTCTATGGTCGGCGATATGGTAAACTGCCGCCAGCCGTTGTGTATTGTCTTGCGAATCTTGACCTTGTACCCAAATTCTTTGAGCTGGCGCTCTACTTCTTCCTGTGTCGACGGGGTTGTCGTAAAAAATCCGCTGGGTTTGCGGTTTATAAACCAAAATCCAAAGACAAACGGTGGGATTGGTAGGGTCTGGTGGGGTAGCTCGATGGGTTTTGTGGTAGGGATCGAGTAGATCTTACAATTTGTTTCGTCTTTCAGATCGCCATCTAGCAACTTTTCCACATTCATCGGCTTTAGTGGCCGCCTAAAGGGGTGGTATCCCTTGTATTGTATGACTCTGTCCCTATATTTAAAGTTTTCTACCAAAAATTCTAGGCGTTTGTCGCCAGAGATTGTCAGGTAGTCATTTAGCATGACTTCGTAGCAGTCGTCTGAGAAGTATTCCTGTACCAACTTTACCCGCACCGGTTTACCATTCCGGTCAAACAGGTAGTCACCCGGCTGGATTTTGTTTGCCGGTTTCCAATAGTCCAGGGTCAGGACTTTTTGATTTGCTAGTATG
>RFVZ01000516.1 GCA_009922405.1 Betaproteobacteria bacterium | reverse complement strand
GGATAGCTGAACACTTCGATGCCGTTGACGATTCCAACTGAGCCGGTGCGGATTGCGTCACCTTGGATCTGGGCGTTGGCCACGATCGAGGAGTCGTTCAGCAAGCTGGCTTTGTTGTTCGGGCTAACGATGGCGTAGCGGCTGGCGCTAGGCACTTTGTTAGAATCGAGCACCACACCCATTGAAACAATGGAGCGGTAGCTGAGAACGTCCGCCGCCACGGTCATCGTGGAGGTGTAGGACGCGGCGCTGATTGTGCCGAGCAAGGTGTCGACCATCTGTTTGCCCAAGGCGTGTGCGGCCGATGCGGCAAAGCGCTCGATCAAATTGATCGAGGAGCTGGCTGCTTCATCGTCGTTGATTGCCACGGTGCTATGAACAAGGTTGTTCAAGGTCACGATGCAATCCGTCTGCGTGCGGTCACCCGCAACGTAGCCGGCTGTGGTGCTGTAGCCTACGGCAGTCGCCGCAGTCACTAGATGGGTGGTGATGACGTCGCCTTTACGGGCGGAAGCGTCGGAGAAGTCCGAGTAAGCGGACGTGAGGAAAGGGAATTGCTCGACGAGCAAGCTAAGTGCCCGTTGGGAAACTAACTTTCCGTTGCTGACTGATGCGAGACTATTTGCCATATATCTATCCTTCTTTCTTGGTTATCGTGCGAGCGTGTTTAGTTTTTGATAAATCACGGCCGCACGACCGGGATTTTTTTCCTCGTTGAATTGCTTGAGCAACTCAGCGCGGGAAAGGGTGGGTGCCACAATTTCAAGGGGTTTTGTCCCCTTGCTGGCTTCTAAATCAATTTTAAGACGGGCAAGCTCGTTGTTTAGGGCAACGATCTTGGGGTTCTCAGAAAGTTCGGCAGCAACTTCAGGCGCGGTTTCTTTGACGGGTTCGGTTACTGCGGGTTCAGCGGCGGCAGGTTCTGCGACAACTGCAGGAGCTTCGGCAGAAAGTTTGGCGCTCATTGCGGGCATCTCAGTGGCGTCGCCAGCGGCGTCGGCCAACACAATGCCAAGGATCTGATTTACTACGGCCAGAACATCGGTGATGGTCGGCTCGGCCAATTTCGTTACTGGTGCCGCCAGTGCTTCGGGCGCGGTTTCGATAACCGGCGCTGATTCCTTTACGGTTGTATCCATATTAAGCGATTTGTGTGTGTCAACCCGTGCGGAGTAAACGCCGGTAGGATTGGCCGCTGGAGTGGTCACAAGATCAACGGAGTAGAGCGTGCTGACGTTGGCTAGTTGTGTGCCGTCCTGCGCAACTCTGGGAACCCCAGAGAAGCTGATGGAAAATCCGATCTGGCCTGGCAGTCGGGTTAGTAGCTCGCTAAAATAAGCAAAGCCATCG
>RFVZ01000515.1 GCA_009922405.1 Betaproteobacteria bacterium | reverse complement strand
ATATCAAATCGCCAGTGGAACTGGCAATTTCAACGTATCGAAAACTAGGCTTGACGGATGTGCCCGGCATTCCCGACTTCAACGCGCTGACCGAGTCGATGGGCCAAAAGCTTTTGAACCCGCCCAATGTGGCTGGATGGACCAGCGGGAAAAGTTGGATAACGCCTGGCCTGTTGCTCGTGCGTGGCAACTTTGTGTATGACACCGTTTTTCCGCCCATTGATTTCATCGCACCCGATCGTGTCGCAGAAGATCGTTTTGGAATCGTGCCTGTTGCCGAGAAGCTCGCGATGGGTATGGACGTGACAACCGCGACTAAACCGGACAACAAAGAAATAACGTCCATCTCGATGCAAAACGACCGCAACGAGGATTTCAACACTCGGCTTGCAAGCTATCACGCGTGGCGCAAGGCCATTGAGAAGGTGAAGGCGATACCCCGCATGCCTGCCCGCATAGACCTGTCGCAGATGGTGCGGGACGCCGGATGCGTGAGCGCCCAGCAGGCGGTGGACCATCTGCTGATGCGCTTCCTGTCTGTGCCGGTTGATGTACAAACGCGGAGCAAACTCGTTGCACTTCTTGAAAGTGACCTTGGCACGGCCGACTTGAAACACGCAGACAGCTATATGGAAGACGCCTTGCGCAACGTACTGCACGTCATCCTTTCGCTGCCGTCCTACCAGCTTGGATGACCATGATGGCCCCGCCGCACACCAATCTCACCCGCCGCGACTTGTTACAAGCCCTCGGGGCGCTCGGAATCACCGCTGGCTTGCCGATATCCTCAACACGGGCGGCAACCGGTGGCGAAAAGCGCATCCTCGTGGTGGTTGAATTGTCAGGCGCCAACGATGGGCTTAACACGCTCGTGCCTTACACCGACGATGCGTATTACCGTCTGCGCCCAACTATTGGCTTGCGTGCAGATAGGGTTCGTAAGGTCGATGACCGATATGGATTTAATCCGAGCATGTCGGGTTTCGAGCGGTTGTACAAGGACGGAAAGATGGCCATCGTTCACGGATGTGGCTATCCCCAACAGCCGCTCTCGCATTTTCAGTCGATGGCTTACTGGCACACCGCCGTGCCAAACGGTGGAGAACGCTTTGGGTGGCTGGGCCGTCTTGCTGATGCGATCGACCCTCAACTGACGCCGAATTTTCTTGTCAACATCGCCGAGCGCCAGTCACTCGCCGTGCAATCGGAGCATCACGTCCCGGTCGTATTTGATGAGCCCGAACGCTTTGCTCGCAAAGGCTTGTTGCAGAGCCGTCCGCTGCTTGACAACCCGACTGTCACTGATGGCACCAACGTCTCGAGACAGTATCTTGACAAAGTCGCGGCCAGCGCACGCGAAGCATCCCAGC
>RFVZ01000514.1 GCA_009922405.1 Betaproteobacteria bacterium | reverse complement strand
AGGGTGACCTCAAAGCCATCGGCATAACCAGCCTCCGCCATCAGCGCACGCGCCCGGGCGATATCGAACGGAAGACGCTTCTCAAATTGAGGGTCGTTGTAATACGCCAGGGGAGAGGCTGTGAGCGCCCCTGTGGGTAAAGACTGATTGTTCATCAGTTTGGTCTTCATGGTCTCGATATCGACCGCGTGGTAGAGCGCCTGGCGAACTCGGAGATCCTTGAATGGGTTCTTGTCGCCGGGGACATTTCCGTACAACAGCTTGTCACGGCCTTGATCCATGCCGATGAAGACCACTCGATTTTCCGGGCCCTCGAAAATTTTGATCCCGGAGGTGTTTCGCAGTCGCGGGAGATCTCGCGGTGCCGGGTCGAGCACGAAATCAATGTCTCCTGACAGAAGAGCGGATACCCGAGTTGCGTCATTTGAAATTGGCGTAAAGACGACGTCCTGAACGTTTCCTTCAAATTTTCCCCACCAGTTTGGGTTGCGCTTGTAGACCGTCTTGACGCCCGGTGCGCGCGATATCAGCTGATATGGGCCAGTGCCGTTTGCGTTTAGGGAGGCATGACTCTCTTCTTTATTCTTGAAGTCGAGCGGCTTGGTCACCCGGTATTTTTCGGCCCAGGTTTTGTTCAGGATGAAGATTGAGTCGAGGTGTTGAAGGAAGATCGGGTTAACCGATTGCAGGTGAAATTCAACGGTCAGATTGTCGATTTTGCGGGGCTCACCGAGCATCGTTGCGTAGGCCGAGATCCCCGAAGTGGGTTCTTTGGCGCGATTGACCGAAAAAACGACGTCGTCTGCGCTGAAGGGGGCGCCGTCATGAAATTTCACGTTTGGGCGAAGCTTGAATCGCCACAGGAGTGGGCTGACCTGTTGCCATTCGGTTGCAAGTGATGGCTTGATCGCCAACGACCGGTCTCGGGTCGTGAGCTTTTCGTAGACCTGCCCGTTCATCATGTTGGTCATCGATTCGTTTTGCGAATGCGGATCCATGGTTTGCGGATCGCCCTGCGACGCCCACCGCAAGGTCTGCGCATCTGCGGATGAAAGGGCGAACCCCGCGCATGCGGCCAAGGCCACGATCAGTCTTTTCGCAATCACCATTTCGGTTCAAACTCCATTGTTCGCGACGTCGCTGAGTGAATCGGTCATTTCTGGCAATCTAGTCGGAGTCCGTGGCGACGGCAAGCGCCGGGTTGCTCGGGCCATCGTTTTGAACAGGTCGAACAGGTTGAACAGGTTGAACAGGGGGCTATCAGATGGGTGAATCCGAAATCGTCTTGGACCCAAAGCGTCTGGTCGACGATGTCAGTCGCGTGTGGGACGAGGATCTGGTTGGGCAGCTGAGCAGCTATGTCGAGATCCCAGCG
>RFVZ01000513.1 GCA_009922405.1 Betaproteobacteria bacterium | reverse complement strand
TTGATGGCGAGCAACACGCTTACCGAGACGTGATCCCGTTCGCCAAACGCATCGTTGAAGCATTTCCGGACCGCGTGTTGTGGGGCACCGATTGGCCGCATCCGAATCTCAAAGAACATATGCCCGATGATGGCCTGCTGGTGGATTTCGTCCCCCATATTGCGGTCACCGAGACGCAACAGCGCAAGTTACTCGTGGACAACCCAATGCGTCTTTATTGGCCAGAGGAGTCGCGCTGATGGCACTGGATAAACCGTATCAGGACGTGCCGGGCACCATCATTTTTGATGCGGAGCAATCCCGCAAGGGTTACTGGCTCAATCAGTTTTGTATGTCACTCATGAAGCCCGAGAATCGAACGCGATTCAAGGCGGACGAGCGAGCCTATCTGGACGAATGGGACATGACCGACGAGCAGAAGCAGGCGGTTCTGGCCCGCGACCTTAACTGGTGTATCCGGACTGGGGGCAATATTTACTTTCTGGCCAAAATCGGTGCGACCGATGGCCTGAGTTTTCAACAAATGGCGGGTTCAATGACGGGTATGACCGAGGAGGAATATCGCAACATGATGTTGCGTGGCGGCCGCTCGGTTGAGGGCAACCGCTATGTTGGAGAGGACGGTGACGCGCAGGCGCATCGGCAGCCCCAGGGCTCTGCGGCAAAGAAGCACTGACATGGCAACGATCACTGCTTCGATTTATACCTCGCATGTCCCGGCGATTGGCGCAGCGATGGATTCCGGCAAGACGCGAGAGGACTACTGGAAGCCGCTGTTCGCTGGCTATGAGTTTTCCAGAAAATGGATGCGAGACCACAAGCCTGACGTCATTTTGCTGGTCTATAACGACCATGCGACTGCGTTTAGTCTGGATATGATTCCGACCTTCGCGATTGGTACGGGAGCCCAATACCGGCCGGCGGATGAAGGCTATGGTGCCCGTCCGGTGCCTGTTGTGAAGGGGCATCCGGCGTTGGCTTCGCACATCGCGCAGTCGGTGATTCAGCAGGATTTTGATCTGACCATCGTCAACAAGATGGATGTCGACCATGGTCTTACGGTGCCTTTGTCCCTCATGTGTGGCGAACAGGATCCGGCGACGGGTTCATGGCCATGCCCCGTGATTCCGTTTGCCGTCAATGTGGTTCAGTACCCTGTGCCCAGTGGTCAACGCTGCTTCAATTTGGGGCAGGCCATTCGAAAGGCGATCGAGAGCTACGACGAGGACCTTAATGTGCATATCTGGGGCACGGGCGGCATGAGCCATCAGCTGCAAGGCGCGCGTGCGGGACTGATCAATCGGGAGTGGGACAATCGGTGGCTTGATCAACTGATCAATGACCCGGTGGCTTGCGCTCGAGTCCCTCACATTGACTAT
>RFVZ01000512.1 GCA_009922405.1 Betaproteobacteria bacterium | reverse complement strand
CAAGATCGACGACCGCCGTGCTTGGTTTCTCGCCCGTGTCCTGCATGAGAATGGTGGCCTGCTCAATCTGTTCGTGAAGCGTGTGTCCATCGAACGGTGCACCAGAGTAGGCTCGGGCTCCGACGATAAGGTTGCCTTTTGCCGTGACCGCAATGCCGACCTTCGCGCCAAACTCGAACGGCGTGCGCGCCTTGCCCTTGCTGAAGCAATGCACCTCGGGGGCATGCCAGCTGTAGAGTTTGGGTGTCCCACCCTTGATCGTCTTGGCCTTGGTCTGTTCAAAAACACGGCGGGCTTTAGTCAGGGTTCCCGCCAGCGAATCGCGCGTAGCCTGCGCCAGCGGCGCTAGCTTGCGCTCGATCTCGCGCTGCAGGCGTCCGACGATGGTGCGCTGGCGCTTGAGCGTGTGGCGCATGCGCTTGAATTGCTTGGCGTGTGCATACCGCCCGGCCTGTCGAGAGAGCCGGTTGCCTTCCTTGGCATAGGTTTGCTTGAGCTCAATTCCCTGATCCTTGGCCGCGTCCACAAGCTTGGCTCGGGCAGTCTCCAGCATCTTTGCGTCCGTAGGATAGGCGATTGCCTTGTGCTGCACGGTGGAGTCCACAATCACAGTGGCCAGGCTCGACTTGGCGATGAGCTTCAGAGTGATCGCGACGTTGATCGTTTGCTGCAGCAGCACCTCCACGCCTTCCTCGCCCAGGGCCTTGCGCAGGTGCACGAGTTGGGACGGGTCGCAGGGCCACCGGTGTTCGAAGTAATCCATCCCCGAGAAGTACTGCCAGGTGGGCGTCTCGGCCCAGCGCTCAACAACACCCTCGTCGCTCTCGTTAAAGGCGTGCTTTAGATACAGCAGCGAAATCATCAGGCGTAAGGGCAGGCGTGGGCGCCCTGCGGGCGAAACACCGGCACCGACCAACTTCGAGATGCCGCCAAACAGATCCGCCTCATCAATAACCTTGCCCGCGCGGACCTTCTTGGCAAAGAGGTGCGAGACGCTCGCTTCCAATTCCTGCCACGGCATGCGCGAGGACAACACGGCCAGCGGATGGCGAAGATCAATCATCTGATCCAGGCGGCTGCGGAAGAAATCGGCCGTGTCGCTCATCAAATCCCTCTCCAAAAAACTCCCAGAAAACAATGCATTCCGGGGGTGAAACTGGGTGAAATGATAGCGCCAAATACCCAATAAGTCTATTTAAATCAGAATGTTAGTAATATTCAAGGGGCGACGACTTACAGGCAGTCACGGATGTTGTTCTAGATCAAGGGCAATGGCTGATTAGGCAGGATTTCCTGCCTACCGAGATCATTTTAGTGTCTGGTAAAGTATTGACGGTACGTCATTCAGCGGAGTCGCCGTTGACACGAAGTTGAATCAA
>RFVZ01000511.1 GCA_009922405.1 Betaproteobacteria bacterium | reverse complement strand
GCCACGTCTTGGGCCGTGATGACATGGCGTACAGCGGCCAACTGCGAGTCGTTGAGCACACTCGGGTAAAACAGGTCGTCGGCTTTGTGTTCGCGAAAACTGGCCTGTCGGGCGCCCAGCAGCGTATCGCGCAGTTCGGCCAAGCGGTTGCCGTGTGCGCCCATGACTTCGCCCAGGGCTTGGTTCATCTCGCGGTAACTCACCTCATCAAACGTGAGGTCAATGCCCAGCATGCTTTCGTCTAGTAACCAGTCGGGCAGCGCTTCTTTGGTGGTGGCCAGCAGCAGCTTGTTGCGCCGCACGCTGATCACAACGCCGCTGAGCATGGGCCTATCGGCTCCTGAGTAGCCTGCTGCGTTACTGAACAGCGCGGCATTCTTGCCCACCTGAAACAAATGCAGGTCTTGTCGATGCGCTGGGCGCTCTAGCTCCAGTAACACCTTGCCACCAAAACCGATGTCTTCATGGGTGATGGTGACGGGGTACCAGGTCAATCCGCGCCGACGGCGCTCCTTGATGCTGGCACTGGCACTTTTGAGTTTGAAATGCGCCTGGTCTTCCTTTTGCTCCAGCTGCATGAGCGCACGCACATGGCGTAACTCAGTTTGAACAGCGCAAGGGGCGGTGGGGATCAGGTCTCTGAACAGCATCTGAATTCGTAGAGCCGACGGGCATGGTCGCCTCGCCCAAAATCATTTGCGAGACTTGAATTCAAGAATACTTTTCTTCAGGTCACGGTATTCCTCGCAACCAAATGAACAGGCATTGTCCAAGCGGCTGAGCATGGTTTCAGCGCCCGGGAGATCATTTTTCAGAAGCAATAATTCTCCGTAGTACTCGAGCGCACCTCGGTGTTTAGGTTCTTTGGCGAGCGCTGACTGGTAATGTTTTTCGGCCTCAATCAGATTGGGGGGCGATTTTTTTCGTAGGCTATACCCCATTAAATTGTGCCAATCTGCAGACTGTTTTTCATCGGCTTGCAAAAGTACATTGATGGCTTGATCAAAGTTTCTTGCATCAATCTGTTGTCTCGTTTGGCTTTGCCAATTAGGCGCAGACGACCTCGCCGGCGTCGTATCGGCCGACATGGCGGAGGTGGCCACAAAAAACATAAGGCATGAAACAAGTCGTTTTTTCATTGGCTAAAAGATTCGGTTTTTTGCCTATCGCTTGCCCAGTAAGAGGCGAACCCCACCCTAGGGGTCGCGAAAGAGCGATTAAATAAAACGAGTTAACACCCACCCTGCCCCGATCAGATGAAGTAGCGTCACAACAACCGAAAAGCCGTGCAGGCGATTGAATCGTCGTTTGTCGCCCATGTCCGTGGCTAAATTGATTGCGGGCATCAGGATCTGACGAGCGGGCACCGTAGTGGCAGCA
>RFVZ01000052.1 GCA_009922405.1 Betaproteobacteria bacterium | reverse complement strand
CCCAACGTGGCCCTGGCGGCAGCGAAGGAAGGCCGTGTGCGGGTGATTGCCGTGACATCGGCCGACCGGCTGGCGCTGTTCCCGGACGTGGCCGCCATGGGCGAAGACCTCAAGGCCATGAAGGGCATCACCTCGCTCGACGAAGTGATCCGTGTGACCCGCGATTAAGCCCCCAACATCAAGCTGACAAATGGCAGCATTTCGCTTTGAGGCGGCCAGTGCTACGGGTCGGGTAGAGTCGGGCTTGCTCGAGGCAGACAGTGCACGAGCTGCTCGTTCGATCTTGCGCGAGCGCGGCTTGGCTCCGCTGGTGGTTGAGGCTGTCGCGGTGGCGGTGGATCAGGCCACGACTTCGCGCTGGGCAGGGCGTCTGAGTCAGGCCGATCTCGCGCTGGTCACGCGCCAGCTCGCTGGGCTACTCAGTGCCCGACTGCCTCTTGAGCAGGCGCTCAATGCGGTGATCGAGCAGGCCGAAAATCAACGGGTGCGCGATCGCTTTGCGGCTGTTCGCAGCGAGGTGGTGGCTGGACACGGGATTGCTTCGGCGCTTGGGCGTTTCCCGAGAGACTTTCCTGAGGTCTATCGGGCGCTGGTCGCAGCGGGGGAGCAATCGGGCGATCTCGCGGTGGTCATGACCCGTTTGGCCGATTGGGTCGAATCTCGCAGTGCACTGGCCTCTCGTGTGACCATGGCGTTTCTATATCCGGGCATCGTCACAGCGGTTGCGCTGTTGGTCATTGTGGGCTTGCTGACCTATGTGGTGCCGCAGGTGGTGGGTGTCTTTGCGCAAACGCGTCAGAAGTTGCCTCTACTGACGGTCATGCTGATCGCCACGAGCGATTTTCTGCGGGCCTGGTGGTGGTTACTGGCCGTCGCCCTCGGGGCCGGGGCGGTGGCGGGGCGCGCCATGCTTGCGCAACCAGCGGTGCGGATGATTTGGGACGCTCGCCTGCTTGAACTCCCGATTATTGGGCGACTCGTACGTGGCCTCGATACCGCACGATTCGCCAGTACGATCTCGATCCTCGCAGCCGGGGGCGTTCCACTCTTGCGGGCTCTTGAGGCTGGGGCCCAAACATTGGGTAATCGCGCCCTGCGCGTCAATGTCGATGATGCGATCAGTCGCGTTCGCGAGGGCGCGACCCTGTCGAGGTCTCTGGCCGTCCAGGGCAGATTCCCACCGATGTTGGTACATCTAATCGCGAGCGGCGAAGCGACTGGCGAACTCCCCGCGATGCTTGAACGCGCAGCCGCGCTGCAGGCCCAGGAGGTTGAGCGGCGTACCATGACGTTGACTGGTCTGCTGGAACCCTTGCTGATCCTCGCGATGGGCGGCATTGTTCTGGTGATTGTTTTGGCGGTCCTGATGCCAATCATTGAAATCAATCAACTGGTGCGTTGAGATGGCCTGGCTCGAAGTTGCGCTGCTGTTCTTGCTGATTTTTATCAATGGTCTGTTTGCGATGACCGAAATCGCGCTGGTGACGGCGCGTCGGTCAAGGTTGCAGCGTCAGGTGGATGAGGGCGATCGCTCAGCTGCTGCTGCAGTGCGTCTGGGTGAGGACCCAACCCGGTTCTTATCCACGGTCCAGATCGGCATCACATCGATCGGGATCCTGAACGGGATTGTCGGTGAAATGGTTCTGGCTCAGCCCTTTGCGCTCTGGCTGGAATCTCAATACGAGTTTAAGGAAGGCACGGCTGGCTTGCTAGCAACGGGCCTGGTCGTTGTCGTCGTGACCTACGTTTCGATCGTGTTGGGGGAATTGGTCCCGAAGCGTCTTGGCCAGATTCATCCCGAGCCCATTGCCCGTGCGGTCGCGCGTCCCATGCTTTGGCTGGCCGCAGCCACCCGGCCATTTGGGCGCCTGTTGACCGGGTCGACGGAATTGGTCCTCGGATTGTTCGGGGTGAACGCGCGCGGTATGCCCGCCGTGACGCAGGAGGAGATCGACGCGCTGCTTGCCGAGGGCTCGGAATCAGGTGCGATTGAGGCCCAGGAACATGCCATGGTTCGGAATGTGTTTCGTCTTGATGACCGCCAGATCGGGTCCTTGATGGTGCCGCGCGGCGATGTCGTGGTGCTTGATCGGTTAGTGCCGACCGAAGAAAATTTGCGGCGGCTTGAGGCATCGGAGCACTCCCGTTTTCCGGTCGTGCGGGGTGGGCTCCATGATGTCGTAGGCGTGGTAGCCGCACGTGCGCTATTGGGGGCAACGTTGCGTGGCGAACCTCTCGATCTGGCACGCGAAGGCCTTCTGCAACCGCCTGTTTTTGTGCCGGAAAGTCTCACGGGAATGGAGCTGCTGGAGAATTTCCGTTCCTCTGGGGTTCAGCTGGCGTTCGTGATCGATGAGTACGGTGAGGTCCTCGGAATCGTCACCTTGCAGGACGTCATGGAAGCGATTACGGGCGAATTCAAGCCTCGCCACGCCGAGGACGCCTGGGCCGTGCAGCGGACGGACGGCAGTTGGCTGCTCGATGGTCTGATTCCGGTCCCGGAACTCAAAGACCGGCTTGGACTCCGTTCGGTGCCCGAGGAGGATAAGGGACGTTTTCATACCTTGTCCGGCATGATGATGCTGATGCTTGGACGTTTGCCCGGCGTGACCGATCGGGTGGTCTGGGAAGACTGGTCGTTCGAAATTGTGGATATGGACGCCAAGCGCATTGATAAAGTCCTGGCGGTGTCGGTTGGTGAACCGGAGGGCGCCAATGCGCTGGATGCTTCGGTCATGATGCCGCCGGTTGCCTGAGGGGGCCCAACAGGATCAGTTCCCTACAGTGAAACAGGACCGGCGTAGCCCGTCAGTTCAAGATAGCCCCGACCGATTTCGGGTGCCTCTGAATGATCGCCGTCGACCAGGCGAACCGCACCTTCCCAGTAATAGCCCCCAGTGCTTGCACGAGCATCGACCTCCTGATCGTCGAGCAGCGGAATCAAGCGAAGAGTCCTTTCTTTTTTCGAGGGCTGATCGCGCAACCTTAGTCTCATTGAGACGGGCCAGTCGGCTCCACTTCGGCTCGATCGCCAGATGCGAAGGGGTTCGAAGACAACATCGGTCGTCGATTGGGGCGCCCCGAGCTGCAATACTTCTTGGCGCCCCTGCGCATCCCGCCATGCAACGTGTTGCCATCGGGAATTGCCATGGGCGTCACGGATTCGAAATGCCGTGAGCGAACCACCATCATGTAGGTTGATTCCAACCCAGTCCCATCCTACGGCCCCTGTTTCGAGAAGCGTGCTTGACCATTCATGATCAAGCCAGGCGCGGCCGGTCACGGTTTGAGCTTTTGACCGCACCTGAATCTCACCGCTGACCTGCAGTTGCGGGCGGCTGTAGTAAAAGCTCGCTTGCTCCGGGTTCGGCCCCTTCGTGGAAACGCCGTTGTTGCCCTGTAGCAGGGGCGCTCCAGCCGACTTGAACGAAAGTGCAAGCTCGAAGGCTTGGCTTCGAATTTGGGCCCGGTACTGGTCGCTCTCGGTCCGGGCCAGTTTCCAGGGCCCGATCTGAACCTGTGTGTCTTGAACAGCGGCCTGCGCAAGTCCGAAACCAATTCGCGCAGCGCGCTGATCGTGCAGGAGACGCCCCTCCTCGGGTAGCGCCAGGGCTGCATGCGCAAACAGGAGTTGGGTCGGTGCAAAGCGGCTGGGATTCGCGTTCGGGTGGCGGGTGCGGGCTCTAAAAAATGTAATTTGCACGCCACACGGGGGGGCATCCTGGCGCTCGAGCCAACCGGTCAGGTACCACCACTCGGTTCGGAAACCGGGATGAGCGCCGTGATCTTCGGGGAACCGAAGGCGGCGTGGCCGAACCGCTTCAAATTCGGGCGCTTGGTTATCCGTGCTGCCCCGAGCCAAGACCAAGGCATGCGGGGTAGCCCCGATGAGCGCCGCGGTCTGGACTGAGCGTTGAATTGAGCGTTGAACTGCGCGCTCAAAAAATACGCGTCGAAGGATCATGGTTGGCGATGGAGTCGAGCTCACCAGTCCTCCCGCACGGCATTTGAAGGAGATTCTTCGAGCGCTTGTCGCGTCGCAAGCCTTGCGGCTAGGACCGCAGCGCCAATCAGTGTCAGGCCAGTGGCCAGCAGGAGGCCCCAGGGGACAGACCAGTTCATGGTCCAGTGAAAAGACTGCGGATTGACCTGAAAAACAAGGATGGCGGCGATGGCAGCGCCCACCATGCCGCCCCAGATGACGCCGAGGGTGGCAATCGTGAGCGCTTCGATCGTGATCTGCTGACGCAATTGGTTGCGGGTTGCCCCCAGGTGCCTCAGGATGCCGAACTCGCGCCTCCGGGCAAGCGATTGGCCGCCGAACGCCGCGGCAACTCCAAGGATGCCAACGCCGATGGCGGCGGCTTCGAGCGCGTAGGTCACGGCGAAGCTGCGGTCGAACACGGTCAGCGACAAGGTCCGAATTTGGGCGGAGCTGCGAAGATCAAAACGGGCGTCGGCGGGCAGGACTGACTGAATGTTGGCACTTACCGAGTCGGCGTTTGCGCCGGGCTCAAGCCAGATTGCAGCATCACTGACCGAATCATCAGCTGTCAGGCGTCGGTAGTCTTCGGCTTGTATGACGATCGATCCGTGTTGGCGAGAATAGTCTCGCCATACCCCGGCGATAAAAAAGGTGGCCGTCCCGTCCAGTGGCAACACCATTTGCATGCCGGGGCGCAGGCCATCGCGGCGTGCGAGCGGTTCCGAAATCCAGATTGGGATCGATCCCGCGGGGTTTTTAACCGTAGGTCCTGTCATGGGCAGCCCAGACTCTGGGTGCTGCAGATCGATCCGACGTGCGAGCAGCGCGACTGCCGGACGTTGCGGGTCGAGGATCAGCTCTCGGCTGCGCAAGAATTCAATCCTGGAAATGCCCTGGACGGCTCTTAATTTTGACTGCATCGGCGATGAAAACGCCGCCGAACCGCCCCCGCTGGGTGCACGCAGGTACAGGTCGGCCGGGAGCACCACGTCCAGCCAGTCGATGACCGAATCGCGAAAGCTCTGAACCATGATGGCCATCGCACACCCCAGTGCGAAGCTCGCCACCACACCGGCGACGACGCCAGTCGACTGCGACGGCGCCTGAACGACGCGGGTGATGGCAAGCCAAAAGGGCGGGTGGCGCCAGCGGATTGGTTCGTCTCGAGCAACCGTCGACAACATCACAGGGACCAACGTGATTCCTGCCAGAAGCCAACAGGCAATGGCAACATAGGACGGAATGGGCAGTTCCTCGATGGTTGGGGCTTGCAGCAAGAGGGCGCCGGCAGTGAGCAGCCCTGCAGACCACCACGTTAGTTGTCGAGTCTGGCCACGTGGGATCGCTTCGCCACCGGTATCTCGCAAGCCATCGATTGGGGTCATACGACTGGTTGCTCGAGCTGGCGCCCAACTGGCAAGCGCGCCGACCAGGGTGCCTGCGGCAACGAAGGCCAACAAGGTCAGCGGGTCCGCCCGCAGTCGGGCAGTTCCCGAAAAATAGCCCCCACCGAGATCGCCGCCAACGGTGAAAAGCAGCCCCTGCGCGGCCAGAACCCCAAGGCCGATACCCAGCAAACTTCCCGTCAGCGCAACCGTCAGACCCTGTAATGCGACCAGCGCAATCACGCCGTTCGGTGGCATCCCCATCACACCGAGCAGTGCCAGAACCGATCGTTGGCGTCGGACCGCGAGCGTCAACGCCGTCCAGACCAGAAACGCTCCTGTGAATAGTGCGACGAGGGCCAGCACCGCGAGGTTGACGCGATAGGCCCGCGACAGGTTCGACATTCTTTGTACCGAGGCGTCGGGCTCCAAAAGCTCAAGTCCCTTGAAACCGGCCCCGGCCAGGCGATCTTGCAGTCGGCCAATGGCAACGGCTTTGGGCAGGGTGGGATCCAGACGGAGGTCGATTCGGCTCAGTCGTCCGAGTGCATTAAAGCGCCACTGCGCGGTTGCCAGATCCGTCAGAAGAATGCGGTCATCGAGATCCACGGAACCCGCGATCTCAAGCCTGACGTTGCTGAGGCCGACGATCAGGTCGATCGAATCGCCGTTAGCTGGAGAACCGAACTGCTTGCGGGATTGTTCCGACAGAAAGACCTGGTCGGCTGCAAACAACGCGGACGCAGAACCGTTATCGGTTTCCGGTGTCGCCAGGATCGGAAGGAGGGCTGGCGTGACAGCGGCGGCTCGAAGTATGTCAAGTCCGATGACGCGGTAGGCATCCTGTCGCGAAGAGCCGAGGCGCAAGTCGAGTACGGGGCTGGCTTGCGCGACCTCTGGTGCACTGGCGACGACTGGCCAGACCGATTCATCGAAGAGGCCTGCAGGGCTGACGAGTTGCAGTTGTGCATTGCCATTGATACGGGCAATCGCGTCGCGAAATTCATCAAGTGCGGATCCGTTGACTAGATGGATTGCGAGGGCCATCGCGACGCCGCTGGCGATTGCAAGGATTGCGATGATCCAGCGCCCGGGTTGCATTCGCCATGCGGCCAGGAGCCACCAGCGCGCAATCACGCTGAAATTGTTGGTCATCGGCGAGCGGTTTGATCAACCAGTCGATTGGGCTCAAGGCGGAGGGTACGGTCGGCGCCTGCGGCCGCCTGGGTCGAATGAGTGACCATGAGGATCGATGAGCCAACCGCGCGGGCTTCGGCGCGCAACAAGGTCAGCGCACGTTCAGCTGAATGTGGATCCAGGTTGCCGGTCGGTTCGTCGGCCAAGATGATTTGCGGGCGGTGAATGAGCGCCCGGGCGAGTGCAACGCGTTGTTGCTCGCCGCCCGACAGTTCACCCGGCAGCGCGCGCAGTCGATCGCCCAATCCAAGTCGCCCCATCAGGTCCGCCGCCGCTTCGTGCGCAGTCCGCTCGTTGCCACCGCCAAGCAGGTGGGGCAGCGCAATATTCTGCAGAACATTCAGATGTGGGATCAGGTGGAACGCCTGGAAAACGAATCCGATCAGACGTCCGCGCAGGCGCGCGGCAGCATCGGTTTCCAGTTGATCAACCCGGACCATCTGATCGCCATCACGAAGCTCGATCGACCCCGCGTCGGGGCGATCGAGTCCTGCAATGAGGTGCATTAGAGTCGATTTGCCGACGCCAGACTCCCCAACAATGGCGACGCATTCACCACAGTTGACCTTGAGGTCGATCTCGCGCAATACCCAGCGGTCGTTTTGCCCCGGTCGGGCACCACGGTGCAGTCGGCCGACGCCCCGAACAAACAGCGCGCAGTCGCCCGGTGGCGTCGCCACCATCAGTCGATGATGTCCGCACAAGCATCCAGTGGAACGGCAACCACTTTGCCGACGACGGGGACTGTTTTAACGACTGCGGCCGAAATCCGGCATGGGGCTGCCAGGACACTGCAGCCTGAAAGGGTGACCAGCAGGATCACCGATATTAGTGGCGAAACACTGGAGCGACGGTTGAATGGCGGGGTAACGAGAGGACTAGCGAGCGGGGCGAGTTTCGTTTTCATCTTGAAATTAATCTAGGGATTTGAAAGATAAGGACGACTTTCGAGTGACTTCCTTACGTCATTTCTGCGTCAATTCTGCGTCAGTTCTACGTTAGTTCAGGCTGTGAGCTGGCGCCAACTGCGCTCCCCATCGAGGTGGAAAAGCCAGCGTCGACGTAGGTGATTTCAGCGGTGACTCCACCGGCTAGATCGGACAGCAAGAAGGCGGCAACGTTGCCCACCTCTTCTGTGGTGACGTTGCGGCGTAGCGGTGCGTTTTTCGCGACCACATCCAAAATGCCGGAGAAGCCTTTGATTCCGCTCGCGGCGAGGGTGCGGATCGGGCCAGCCGAGATGCCATTCACACGGATTCCCTGATGGCCAACCGCTTCTGCCAGATACCTCACTGACGCCTCGAGAGAGGCTTTCGCAAGCCCCATCGTGTTGTAGTTCGGGACCATGCGAACCGCGCCGAGATAGGACAGCGTGAGCATGGCGCCGCGTCTGCCCTGCATGGCAGGAAGGGCACCTCGCGCCAATGCGACAAAGCTGTAAGCGGAAATGTCATGTGCGATCCGAAACGATTCGCGGGTAGCTCCTGCGAGAAACTCGCCTGCGATCGCTTCTCGGGGCGCAAACGCGATGGCGTGCACCAACCCGTCAAATCCGTCGGGCCAATGCTTGGCCAGTGCCTCATACAGTTGGTCAATTTGAGCGTCTTCGGCAACATCACAGGGCAGGGTGATGGTCGAACCAAAGTCGGCGGCGAGCCCCGCGATTCGTTCCCTAAACCGCTCATTCTGATACGTGAATGCCAATTCAGCCCCCTCTCGGTGGCAGACTTTTGCGATTCCGTAGGCGATTGATCGGTTCGAAAGCAGTCCCGTGATCAGGATGCGTTTGCCGGCAAGAAAACCCATGATGTCTCAGTTGAAGTAAGGGTGGGGTCAGCGCTGACGCGCGGGGCGGCCGCGTAAAGCAGGGGCGGCTTTGCGGGCACCCTTCGGCTCGGTCGCCTTAACGGGGGGCGGCGCTTTGACGGACTCTCGTTGGCCGGCGCGGCGCGCGCCCCGAGGATTTTCGGCCTTGGCTGGCTGGCCTTTTGCGATAACAGGCGGCGCTGAAGCTGTTCGGCCTTTGAGGTTTGACTCTCGTTTGGGCTCTGGCACGCGCTCGGATCGGGGAGCTGCGGCAGTGTTTGATACCGCCGCCGTTCTGAGCGGGCCAATCGCTGGCGCTGCGACTGGGTTTGTCGGGGCTTTGGCGGTGACCATCGGCGCAATCGGGGCAGATGGCGACGATTTGGCGCTTGACTGCGGGACTGGCGGTAGCGGATCGGGTTCCGCGAGAGCGACCTTGACGATCTGGCGGTCACCGTACTCGGTCGTCACCACAGTTTGCGATTGAGCCGGCCTAACAATTAGGCGCATACCGCGTCGGGCGGTGTCGCGCAGACCGTTCCAGGCCCTCAGCGCGGCGACGGTGATGCCATATCGATTGGCGATCGACTGCATATTCTCTTGCCGACCGACCAGATGGCGTTGGGCGGGCGTATCGACCAATTCGTAGACCCGTGGTGCGATGAACTGCTCCACCAAGGTCTCGTCCTGAACTTCCTTCTGCGGCGCGAGGATTCGGGTTCCAGGCAGCAGGCGGGCTTGGGTGTTAAGACCGTTGGCTCGCCGTAATTCGTGACCACTCAGACCCGATCGGCGGGCGACGGCGTCGATGGTTTCACCCGGGCGAATCGTCAGGGGTTGCCATGAGGCTAGCGGTTTGCGTGCGCTTGCATGCTGGTCCATCGCCTCCATAAATCCCTGCACCCGTTCGGTCGGCAAAATGATTACGTTGTTGCGACTGGCCGTAATGACCGGGCGATTGTGCGCTGGGTTGAGGGCCAGGAATTCTCCGACGGTCATGCCGGCAAACCGCGCTGCAAGGCTCAGGTCAATCGGGCGCAGCTTTTCAAGGGTTGCGAAATAGGGTTCGTTCGGGATGTCGGGTAGTTCAAACCCGGTGGTCTGTGCGCGCGCGACGATATTGCGCAGCGCCATTAGTTTAGGCACGTAGTGCCGGGTCTCGTTGGGCATGTCGAGTGACAGGTAATCCGTCGGACGCCCGCGCGCCGCATTTTTGCGCATGGCTCTCTGGACCGCACCTTCGCCCCAGTTGTAGGACGCCAATGCCAGGAACCAGTCGTTACCCTGCATTTCGTAGATCCGGGTGAGATACCCCAGGGCGGCGTTGGTGGACTGCAAAACGTCTCGACGCTGGTCGACCCACCAGTTCTGGGACAGATCGTAATTTCTTCCAGTGGAGGGAATGAACTGCCAGAGGCCGGCCGCTTTCGCTGACGACATCGCAACCGGATTCATCGCGCTTTCTACAAATGGCAGCAGCGCAAGTTCACTGGGTAATCCGCGCCGTTCGATCTCTTCAACGATAAAGAACAAGTAGCGTCCGCCGCGCTCGAACATGCGCTTGAGCGCGTCAGGACGGGAAAGATATAGGCGCTCATAGTTAGCCACCAGCGGGCTACTGAGCTCTGGCAGCCGATAACCCGCCCTGATTCGGTCCCACAAGTCCCGATTCAGCGCTGGGCCGGTTGGTGTTGCAGAGGTCGATGTCGATGTCGATGCCGATATTGAAGACGCCGGTGCTACCAATGCAGCGGGCTGACTGGTGGTTGAGACGCCACGGCTATTCTCGGGGTCTGGGGCGAACGTTTCTCTGCCCACCGATTCGGGAGTGACGGGCTCGGCCGATCGGTTCGGGCTCGGGGCTGAGGCCTCGGCCTCGGCCTTGGCTTCGGACGACATTTTCTCGACTGGTGCGTCGTCAACACCCTGCGCGGTGGCGAGTTGCGCGAACGCGAGGAGGGCCCAGAGCCAGCGCCGCATTAGCGATGCGGAACGAGGGCGGCGACGGAGTGGCGCAATCGGCTCACGGGCGTGCTCGGGGTCAAAAACGGTGTCATCAAGCGTATCCTGCAATCTGCGGTGACCGGATGCTAACGCGATGTCGGAACAACAAGTGAACGTAGAGCCAGCCCAAGACAAGCTGAGCGCTTGGACGGAGTGGTTGGGGTCCCCGCCGGGGCGCTACGTGCTGCAATGGCAACAAGCACAGTATGACCGAACGGTCTGTGACTTTTTCGGATTTCATGCTGTTCAGATTGGCCTGGCCGCTTTGCCGGCCCTGCGCGAAAGCCGGATGCCACTTCGCGTCTTCTGCGCCCCGACCCCAGAGTTGGTGGGAACACACCCAACACAATCGTACTGCGAGGGTTCCGTACTGATTGAGCGCCCCGAAGAATTGCCCTTTGAAACGGGCTCGTTGGATCTGGTGGTTCTGCCCCATTTGCTCGAATTCGCGGAGGATCCTCATCAGATATTGAGAGAGGTTGACCGGGTCTTGCGAGCCGAAGGACGGCTGATGATCTCGGGCTTCAACCCAGTCAGCCTTTGGGGGATGCGCCAAGGCCTTGCCCGCGGGATTTTACCGGATTACCTGCCGCGGCCCTGCCGGATGCTGAGCGTGCCTCGCTTGCGGGATTGGTTCAAATTATTGTCATTTGATCTCGACCGTGGGCGGTTTGGTTGCTACGCCCCCCCATGTCGCTCGGATCAGTGGCTTGCCCGCAGTGCAATCCTCGAAAAAGCGGGCGACCGATGGTGGCCGATTTGCGGCGCTGTTTACTTTTTGGCCGCAGTAAAACGCGTCCAGGGCATGCGCATGATCGGACCCGCCTGGAAGCGCACTAGCAAGGCGGCGGTCGGTCGCGTCGTGGCCGCCCCGCCAACTAACCGTGACATGGGCGAGTAGCAGCGAGCAGTAGCCGTCAGTCAGTTAGGGTCACTCCCGAGAAGCGATGCCCTTTTTCAGGCGCTCAATGCCCTCGAGGAGCAGAACGCGCGGGCGGGCAAAACACCAGCGCAACCAGCCCTCTCCCTCCGGGCCAAAGGCAGAGCCAGGGGCTAGTCCAAGTCCGACGGTCTGGACCAGGGCCTGCGCCAAAGCTACGCTGTCGAGGGTACCCTCCACCTTGAAGAATGCGTACATCGCACCGTCTGGAATCCCGGCGGTGATGCCAGGGATCGCCTCTAATGCGGTCAACAGGGTTTCTCGACCGTTGATTAACCGCTGTCTGAAGGCCGCCAGGTCGGGCTCGCCAGTTTCGACGGCGATGACGCCGGCTTTCTGAATGAAAGTCGGAGCGCAGGAGGTATTAAATTCAATCAGCTTTCCGAGGTCGCCGATTAATGCGGTCGGCGTGACCAGCCAACCAAGGCGCCAGCCCGTCATTTGCCAGGTTTTGGAAAACGTATTGGCGACGATCAGGGCGTCCTCCGGGTGCGCGATATCCAGCATGGACGGCGCACTGGCGGACTCGACCGGCGAAAAAACAAGTCGTTCGTAGGCCTCATCCGACAAAATCCAGATCCCAAGGTGGCGGCAATGGGTCAGTAGCCTTGCTTGATCCTGCGCACTCATCACCCAGCCGGTCGGATTGTTAGGCGAATTGATCAACACCGCGCGGGTGCCAGGTGTGAGGCGCGCCAGCAAAGCGTCCAGATCCAGATGCCACCGTTGGCTTTGCGGGTTCAGCGAGAGGGCCACCCGATCGACGACAGCACCCAGGATCGCAGGGATTTCGACCAGATTTGGCCAAAGCGGTACGACCGCGACTACCCGGTCTCCAGGCGACAGGATCGCCTGGCACGCAAGCATCAATCCGTTGACGCCTGAGTTGGTGATCGCGACCCGAGCGACATCGACCGAACGGTGCAACTGGCTGAGGTAACCCGCAAGCGATTCCCGCAATGCGGGCAAACCCAATGTCGGGCCATAAAAAGTGTCGCCGGCATCAAGGGAATGTTTGGCCGCCTCACGGATGGCCAAGGGTGTGACGCCATCCGGTTCTCCAAACCAGAACGGCAGGACATCCTCGCGCCCCATGGCGGCATTGGCGACCAGTCGAATCCGGCTTTCGCTCAGCGCCCGAACTTCAGGCCGGGCTATGGCGGCAGGGAATGAGGACAATTCGGGCTGCATTAATTCGCTGTTTTGATCAAACATTCACTATGCTATCGGGTTAATTCAAGTTGTTTTTTGGGTGGGCTTGTGAGAAGTCGAAATGTTTCTGTCCTAATCATTTCCCTGGTGGGAATGGTCTTGATTGGTGGGCTCGCCTGGAAAGAGTCAAAAACTGGTGAAGTGAGTGCTGCGTTGAGTGCTGCCTTTGGCGCCGCAACTGGAGCACAAGCACCCGCCAAGCCCAGTGGCCCGGGTGGGTCGGGTGGTAGTGCCACAACAACTCCGGGAAG
>RFVZ01000510.1 GCA_009922405.1 Betaproteobacteria bacterium | reverse complement strand
CCTTAAAAAGGGGTTGATACTGCTAATTTCTGATGGCCGACGAGATTTTGGAGTAAAAATCGTAGCCAGTAGTAGAGCGCCGAAAGAGCCCTCCTCATCCACAGGCTCAGGTTCGATGCGGCTGCAGCCAATAGCAGGTTGATGGCATCGCCTTTTTGCCCTTTGAGGAAGTTGCGGCCCAGTCGAAAGTCACTTTTGAGGTGGCCGATTCGCGGCTCGATCGCCGCCCGCCTACGGAACCTCTGTCGTGCCTTTCTCTTTTCGTAGTTGGTTGCGCCTTTTTTCGGAGGTTTCGGTGTCACGATTTCCGTCTCTCCACACCTTGATTTTCCTCGATAGCCTCGATCGGCAATAGCGACCTCTGGCCGATACTTGGCTATGCGTTCGACTTGTTTGAGCGCCCGATCAAGCGTGTGCCCGTCATAGTCGTTCTCCGGCAGGCTGTAGGCTCCAAGGATAACGCCATGGGTTTTTCCAACAACGAGCGATGCCTTCGCTCCAAACTCATATTTTTTGTGCTCCTTGCCTTTGGACAAGCAGTAAACTTCTGGTTCATGGAGGGAATACACCTTCTGGCTGTCGCCCTTCTTTTGTTTCAAAACCCGCTTGGCCACTTCCAACCAACGTCGATCACCCGCGTTAGCATCCAGACCTTTGTCGAGTTGTCGAACCACGCGCCAGGCGATTGTTTTCAAGCTACGAGATGCCTTCCTTGCCCTCTGCGCTCCGTTCTTGTGTCGACGCCCACGTTGCGCAGCGAGAAGTTTCGGAACCGTTCGCTCGAAACTCTGGCGCAGAGCAACGCCGTTTTTCTTGGCCAACTTGACTCCCCCACGCACGATCTTTGCGGCCAACTTTGTGTCCGTTGGATAGGTGATATTTTCTTTAGCCTTCTCCCCATGAAGCTCAATGGTCGAAGCAAAAATCTTTTCCGCTCCATCAGGACCGATCCGGTTGCGAAAATGAACCAACTCGCTGGCTTCACAAGGCAACCCCCACTGCATTTCCCGCTCTCCGCAGAAAAATTGGGCATAAGGGCTCAAACTCCAAAAATCCACCACCCGTTCATCGCTCAGATTTTGCAGATGTTTAAGTATCAAAAGTCCCACCATTCGGCGGATCGGCAAAGCCGGGCGACCCTCCGCGCTGTAAAGAGGTCCAAAGGCATCTTCAAAAGACTTCCAGTCGATAGCCGTTGCCAAGCAATACAGCGCTTGGCGGGGGTCGAGTTGACTGGCGAGATCAGGCAGAAGAAAGGATCCTTGAGCGGAATTGGTGCGGTGCGGTTTCATGGAATCGGATTGCAGGGTTTTTGAGCGTTGAGGCAACTTTTACCTGCAATCCAGCACAGCAAGAATCATGCCTATTCCATTAACCGAA
>RFVZ01000509.1 GCA_009922405.1 Betaproteobacteria bacterium | reverse complement strand
TCGATGGTGGGGCGGGGGATGACAGTCTGACGACGAGGTCGTTGACCGGTAATTCGACGTTACTGGGTGGTTTGGGTGATGACAACCTGAATGCGATCGGATTGACGTTGAGTTTAAGTGGCGGGGATGGCAGTGATTCGCTGCGAGTCAACGGGAACTTGCAGACTAATAATTCAGTGACGACAGTTCAAGGCGGATCCGCCACTTTGGATGGTGGCATAGGCAATGATTATTTAAATGTCTATTTTTACTCTCAGGGAACTCTCAAAGGTGGAGATGGGGATGACTCTTTAACGGCGGAATACACCCGAACTGCACAGCTATATGGCGAAGGCGGCAAAGATACTATTATTATTCATTATGACAATGAATTTTCGAGATATACCGACGGCAATGCGAGTTTAAATGAAATTTATTTACTCGATGGCGGTGCCGATGATGACATGCTATTGGTATATGGGCAGTCGTACTATGACCGTGGCCAGGTCACGGTCATCATTCGCGGTGGAATCGGTAACGACAAATTAACGCTCGCCGATGACCAAGCGGGCAATTCAACCGACGCTGGGTTTACTGGTATTTCCCAAGCCACTCTCGAGGGCGGTGATGGCAATGACGAGATTAGCGTAGAGGGGGTATTACAAGCCACATTGACGGGTGGTGCTGGGGTCGACACCTTTAAGTTGATGGCGCGGCAGTACAAGACGCTGCTCAATGGGCCCAAAACCATCACGATCACCACGGGCACGGTAACCGTGACCGCGGATCCGTTGACGATTACGGATTTTGTAGCGGGCGCGGCGGGTGACGTACTGGATTACTCGGATCTGCTCAAGAACGCAGCGACGAATTACGACGGATCGAATCCGTTTGCGACCAAGTACCTGACGCTGGTTCAAAGTGGGGCCGACACCTTACTGAAGTTTGACTCAGACGGCAGCGCGGGAGCGGCAGCGAGCGCGATCACCCTGGTGATTCTGAAAAACGTCACTGCAACCGCTCTCGTTAATTCCAATTTTAATCCGAATTTTCCGACCAATGGCGTGCCGGCAACGAATCAGACAATCAATGGCTCGATTGCGAATGACACCTTAATTGGAGGGGCTGGCAGCGACACGATTAATGGATTGGCGGGTAATGATCAGGTTGATGGTCAGGCTGGTAATGATTTGATTTATGGGGGTGACGGTAACGACACCCTTGAGGGCAATTACGGTAATGACACTTTGTATGGGGAGGCGGGCAACGACACGTTGACCGACGATCAGGGAGCGAACCTGCTCGATGGTGGGGCGGGGGATGACAGTCTGACGACGAGGTCGTTGACCGGTAATTCGACGTTACTGGGTGGTTTGGGTGATGACAACCTGAATGCGATCG
>RFVZ01000508.1 GCA_009922405.1 Betaproteobacteria bacterium | reverse complement strand
CCGCATGCCTCTCACAAATTACCTGATGCAGACCGCGGTGTGTATCACGCTCTTTTACGGTTGGGGTTTTGGGCTTTGGCTGAAGGTGGGCCCTGCCGCAGGCTTAGCATTAGCGGCACTAATCTTTTTTGCTTTGCAGGTGCCTTGGAGCCTATGGTGGTTACGGCGACATGAGCGCGGTCCGGTTGAGGCACTATGGGCTAGAGTCACCTACGCGCCTCTCAGGCAGGCTACCCTAATTAAATGAGATATTGAGTCGCGGGCCGATCCAAACTGGCGAAGAGTATGAAAGAGCGAATTTTCAAGACTAGCGACTTTCTTCAGCCAAACACCGGGGAACCTATTCGCTCAGTCGTTACTGAATCCAAGGATGCGGCCGTTGTTGCGTCGCACGTCAGTCCTGGGCAACGCATCAGCGCGCACCTTCACCCTGACGGACAAGACCGTTGTGGTCTAGATCAATTCGGCTGAATGATTTCTGACGTCAACGATTGGTCCGGGTGTGACCCTACGTCCGCGTTGATGCGATCCTGAATTTTGCGAGCGTTTGCGCCACGATCAGCTGGGTAAGGGAGCTTGCGGTAAGACAGTGACCGTACCTCGCATGCCTGCCTGATAGTGGCCCGGCTCGAAGCAACCGACCCCAACCTGCCCAGCCTTCGTGAAGGTCCAGTTGAGTTCGGCACTCTGCCCGGGCTCGACAGTTATAGCAGTTCCCGACAGTGCGCCATGCTCTCCATCGTGGGTTCCGTGTTGGTGGTCAGAGCCCGCCCGCGACATCGCCTCAGCATGGCGCTCGAGTTCGTTGGGGCTGCCGAGAACGAACTCGTGGCGAACCAACCCCCGATTGATGATCTTGAATCTCACAGATTCACCCTGCGTGACGTTCCAATCTGCAGGGCTGTAGCGCATCGAGTCGAACATCTCGACCAAAATTTCTCGAGGCACAGATTCGACCGCAGACGCACTGTGGCCGCTGTGTCCATGATCGTGTCCGGCTTCGGCATTTGGCGGTAGCAATTTAAGCGCTGCGACGGACAACACGATGACCGTCAAATTCCCCGCAACTCCGTAGGCAAGAAAGCTGCGGCGCTCGGCGCTACGCAGTACCTCCGTGAAGTACATAGCTACCAAACTGAGCAAGAAACCCAATGGAACGACCCAGACGCTTCGTTCAGGGGAGTCAGGAAAATGTTGTAGACCGCCTGTGAAAAAGCCAAGACCAATCGAGGCGAACACACCAAACCCGAGCAGATCCTTCCATCTTCGTTCATCCTTGGGACGCAGTCGCATCTCGAGAAAGCTTCCCGACAGGTAAAGCAGAACCCCAAAACACGCTGTGATGATTGAACGCTGTTCACTGAACATGCCGTGATTCACC
>RFVZ01000507.1 GCA_009922405.1 Betaproteobacteria bacterium | reverse complement strand
TTTTTTTCATGATCAATTCATTTTAATAAAAGGTTGTTCCTATATTTGGTGGGGTCGATGAAATTGATCTCCACCTTTTGCTTTAACGGCTTCATTGGACGATCATCAACAGCATCCCACCGATGATTTTTCATCAACCCCAACAACAAGTTTCTTCTCCTTAAATATGATTCAGATTTATTCTCATCACCAGGAAAATACATATCATCCATTTTTTTTTCAAGATTATACATAAATCCGATTTTTAATGTGATTCCAACAATCAGAATAATACAATATCTCGTTCATCCTTGCTTCAATCTCCTGAGGGTGAGCATCATAACCATACTTCTCCAACATCTTAAAATACAAACCCTCAATATTTTGAGTGTAATGAGTATACTCATGAATGATCGTCTTAATCATGGTCCTCACATCAACACATATATTATAATATATGGTGATCTTGTTCTTCACATAATCATATTCACCATATCTTGAGGACCTACCACGCTTAATAACTGAGACGGCGGGGAGAGGCTTGCTAACATTTACCCCCAAAGCAGAAGAACAAAACATTATCGTCTCCTTCGCAATCTTGGAAATTGCGGTACGGGTGAGGGTTGATACATCAGTCTTTAGGAATGTGGTAGGTCCTTTTTTCATCACCACAAAGATAACAAATCCCCATCAACCACCAAATATTTCTCAATCTTTTTTTACACTATCAACACCCAAACTGTCAACCCCGATCCTAGCAACATTCGTGTCATTACCCGTAATAGAAAAATCCCTTACCATCCTCTCCGTCACATCCCCACCATCACATGATCCAAATAACATAACCAAAACGAAAAATACAACATATCTCATATCATAAACTTTTGCTTAATCTCATCCCTACACATCCGAACAATATCCTTGGGGTCAATCCTACCATCATACAAATCACCAACAACAGCATCCACAACAACCCATTCACCAACACTTATAGGTTTATTACTGAAACCAACCTTTCCCCTCTCAAAATACAACACACCCATCTCATCATTGTCCTTTAAAACAACAACCCTAATACGATCCTCACCCATCATACTAACATCATAACTAAACATACTATAATTATAACACTTAAAAACAATATTGTCAACCCAAATTTGGGGATCAATTTCCACTTTAAACCAACAAGAACCCCACTTTAAAGTTAAAATGTTAATAAATAAATTTGGAACTGTCATTTTGTCATGTCCCTCTCTTGGGGGGATAATCCCCAAGTACACATAAATCTCAGCAAAAAACCCACATTTTACCACAATTAAACACCAAAATTACCTCTCCTGAATATGAAAACCCACTTTTTTCCCCCTGCAGTATACGTGAGGACCATATTTTTACTATATAA
>RFVZ01000506.1 GCA_009922405.1 Betaproteobacteria bacterium | reverse complement strand
GCCATTACTCCCGGATGCATGTTCGTCGCCTTACGGGGCGATCGGTTTGATGGCCATACATTTGCCGATGCAGCCATCGCCGCCGGTGCGAGTGCCGTCATGCTCGAGACCGCTTCTGCGGTGGGCGCCGCGGCAAGGCCGGTCGCGCAAATTCAGGTACCCGATACCACCCTGGCCCTTGGGGCCTTGGCTGCGGGTTGGCGGGCCCAGTTTGACCTGCCCGTCATTGCAGTGACCGGGAGCAACGGCAAGACGACGGTCAAGGGCATGATCGCCGCGATTCTCGAGGCCGCTTTTGGCCCGGCGCGTTACCACGCGACGCCAGGCAACCTGAATAATCAAATCGGCGTTCCGCTCACGCTTCTGGGGCTCAGTGCTGAGCATCGTGCGGCCGTCGTCGAACTTGGGATGAATCACCCGGGTGAAATCGCCGGGCTTGCCCACATGACCGGTGCATGTGTCGCGCTTGTCAACAATGCGCAGCGCGAGCATCAGGAGTTTCTTGACGGGGTTGAAGCGACTGCACTCGAAAACGGTGCTGCCATCACCGAACTCGGCCCTGACGGCGTGGCTGTGTTCCCAGCCGACGACGCCTTTGCGCCATTGTGGCGATCATTGGCGGGTTCGCGGTCGGTGATCCAATTCGCACTTGGCGATGACGGTCAAGCCGTGGTCAGTGCATCCGAGGACGCCGATTCGGCTGGATTCGAGCTCCGATTGCGCGGCCTTGACGTCAATCTCACCGTACGCTTGGCCATCGACGGCCAGCATAACGTGCGCAACGCGCTCGCTGCGGCCGCCTGTTGTCGGGCGATTGGCGTGCCATCGGCTGCGATTGTCGAGGGGCTTGAGCGTTTCCGTCCACTCCCCGGGCGGTTGGTCCGGCATGCCCGCGCGGGCGCAGCCACGGTGATCGATGACAGTTACAACGCGAACCCCGACTCGGTCCGCGCGGCGATCGACTTGCTGGCTGGATTACGTCAACGCGGCGCGGCCGAACGGGTCGTTCTGGTCTTGGGCGATATGGGCGAGGTCGGGGCCAATGGACCGGAGTTTCATGCGGAGGTTGGTGCATGGGCCCGCCAGCAGGGGCTCGACACCCTCATCGCCACCGGGACCCTGGCCCGCGCTGCGGTGCAGGGTTGGACATCGACGACAGGTACTCAGGATCTTCAGACGGCGCTGCATTGCGAGTCAATTGATGAGGCGATCGCTGCGGCTCGGATCGCCGCAACCCCCGGGACCACGTTACTCGTCAAGGGTTCCCGCTTCATGCGAATGGAGCGGGTCGTGCACGGGTTGCTTGATGCGGACGTTGCTCACCCCGTCGGAGGGCATGCCTGAATGCTGCTCGAGCTGACCCAGTGGATTGCGCGCGAATTGCG
>RFVZ01000505.1 GCA_009922405.1 Betaproteobacteria bacterium | reverse complement strand
GTCGAAGAGGCACAAAAAGGCATCGATCAGGCGGCCGCCGAAAAACTAGCGGCCAAGCTCAAAAGCGGGAATCGTTTTGATCTTTCGGACTTTCTCTCGCAGTTGCAGCAGATGGGCAAGATGGGCGGCCTGTCCTCGCTCGTCGACAAACTGCCCTCGCAGTTTCAGCAAGCCGCGGCTGGCGCCGATATGAACAAGGCCGAACGCGAGATGCGCCGCATGACCGGGATCATCCAGTCAATGACCCCTCAAGAACGGGCCAAACCCGAGTTACTCAAGGCCAGTCGCAAACGCCGGATTGCCGCTGGCGCCGGGGTTCAGGTGCAGGAGGTCAATCGTTTGCTGACGCAGTACGATCAGATGGCCACCATGATGAAAAAGGTCCAGAAGGGCGGCCTGAAGAATCTCATGCGCGGGATGCGGGGCATGATGGGTGGCTGATGCTGGCTTGATCCGTATTCGAGGGGCGCGGCAGAACAATCTCCAGAACATTGATATCGACCTGCCGACCAACCAGTTGGTCGTGGTCACGGGGGTATCGGGTTCGGGTAAATCGTCGTTGGTGTTCGACACGCTTTACGCCGAGGGGCAACGCCGCTACGTCGAAACATTCTCGGCTTATGCGCGACAGTTTTTAGACCGCATGGACAAGCCCCAGGTCGACCGTATCGAGGGCGTCCCGCCGGCCATTGCAATCGATCAGACCAATCCCGTGCGCACATCGCGCTCCACCGTGGGCACGATGACGGAGATCAATGATCATCTGAAACTTTTGTTCGCCCGCGCTGCCACCTTGCATTGCCGACAATGCGCGGCGGTGGTCCGCCGGGACACCCCCCAGCGCGCAGCCGAGCAATTGCTGGCGCGCGGCGAAATATCCTCCACCGCAAGCCCGAAGACCGTCCAGCGCGCTGTGGTCACTTTCCCGGTCCCGGTCCCAGAAAATTTCAGCGCAGACGAAGTCCGGGGTGCGCTCGAAGCCCAGGGCTACACCAAAATTCACTGCAAAGATCAGGCGGCGGATGGCAGCCCCCTATGGTGGGTGATTCAAGATCGATTCCGACTCCAGGGTGCGGACCGGTCTCGGGTCGGCGAGGCGCTCGAAATTGCGTTTCGACTTGGCCATGGGAAGGCGGCGGTTTGGTTCGAGGAGAGTGACGAACCACCACTGCGTTTTTCAACCGCACTCGAATGCGCGAGTTGCGCGATCCGCTACGAGCCGCCCACGGCGAGCCTGTTTTCCTTTAACTCAGCCATCGGCGCCTGCGAGACCTGCCGTGGGTTTGGCCGCGTCATCGGCGTTGATTGGGGCCTGGTAATCCCCGACGGTCGTTTGAGCTTGGCCCAGGGCGCGATCAAGCCGTGGCAAACCCCGTCATTCGCCGATTGCCA
>RFVZ01000504.1 GCA_009922405.1 Betaproteobacteria bacterium | reverse complement strand
GGCATGGTCGCTGTAATTCAATCCGATCGCGACAAATTGGCCCACGTTGGCCACGCAGGGCCCAAGGCGAGTCCCCGCAGCGACCACGGGGAGCACGCCCGTATCAATCGCAGCGATCGCTGCCAGAGCCGCGGGCGACAACATCGCGCCATCGAGATCAGCATGCCCATGCGGAAGGTGTCCGCTGAGGTCGCGAATCGTTCCATCGGCGGCCAGCAGGCCAGGTTTTTCAGCGCCGACGGCGCCATGGCGAAGCAACTTCATAACGACTCCTAATTAGATCAATGTGAAAGCGCACTCCAGGCTGTCAAAGCGACATCCCGCCGTCCGCAAAAATCGCCTGCCCTGTCATAAACGATGACTCGTCGCTGACAAGGTACACAAAAGTCTCTGCGATTTCCTCAGCTGTGGCCAATCGGCCCATCGGTTGGCGCGCAATGAAATCCAACCGGGCCTGATGAGGATCCGCATGGGCCTGGATGCGTTCACCTAAGGAAGGCGTATCGACCGTACCGGGACAAATGCAATTAACCCGAATGTTCTGACGGACATGATCAACCGCAAGCGCACGCGTAAATCCCGCCACGGCTGCCTTACTGGCTGCATAAGCGAGGCGGTTTGGAGCCGCCTTGAGCTGTCCCAAGACCGACGCCATGTTCAAGATCACGCCCCCACCGGCCGCGATCATGTGAGGCAACATCGCTTTGGTCGTAATGAACATCGCGCGCACATTCAAATTAAAACTGTGGTCCCAATCGTCCTCCGTGCAATCGAGGATGGTTCCCTGATGCACCCAACCAGCGCAGTTGAACAAAATATTGACCGCGCCAATTCGATCGACCGCCGAACGCACTGCCGCAGGATCTAGAACATCGAGGGGCACCGTCTCGATCCCATCAATGCCCTGTAAAGAGGCCAGGAGCCCTGCATCGCGATCGGTCGCAATCACCCGAGCGCCCTCACGGGCAAAAGCGATTGCCCCGGCGCGTCCCATCCCCTGACCAGCCGCCGTCACCAGCGCGGTCTTGCCGTGCAAGCGCTGGCGGGTTTGTGCGCGTTCAATCGTCATGCTCGTCTCCCATGAGGGTGTTTTCGGTGTTTTCCCAGGTTTGACAGCCCCGGAGCCCTGTGAAATCTTATCCTGAATTGGTCAGACCACCTGACCTCTCGACCCCGCGGAAACCCGAGTACGTCTTGCCCATTCAACCCATCGAAAGCCGCCGCCTCTATCGGCAGATTGCCGATCAGATTGCGAGTCTGATCGACCGGGGAGACTACCGGCACGGCACCCGACTGCCCCCAGAGCGCAATCTGGCCAGCCAGTTGAGTGTCAGCCGACCCTCCGTTCGCGAGGCATTGATCGCGCTCGAAGTCGAGGGCTATGTGGAAGTTCG
>RFVZ01000503.1 GCA_009922405.1 Betaproteobacteria bacterium | reverse complement strand
CGATGCAAAAGCGAATCACCTGGCGTACGTGGGCGACAGTACGGTGGGTGAGCGGGTCAATATCGGTGCTGGCACGATCACCTGTAATTATGATGGCGCAAACAAGCATCGTACTGTGATTGAGGATGATGTTTTTATCGGTAGCAATTCTGAACTCGTCGCTCCGGTGCGTGTAGGGCGTGGCGCGACCCTCGGAGCCGGTACGACCTTGACGAAGGACGTACCGGCCGGTGCCCTCGTGATTACCCGCGCTCAGGCGCGCACGCTCAGTGATTGGGTCAGGCCAGCGAAGAACCCCAAAACACCCAAAGCGTGATCCTTTCCTTTTCCCCGGAGCCAGCATCATGTGTGGAATCGTCGGCGCGGTCGCGCATCGAGACGTCGTACCGATCCTCATCGAGGGCTTGCGCAAGCTCGAATACCGGGGCTATGACTCCGCCGGACTGGCACTCATTGATCCACAAAGCTTAGCCAGACTGCGTCGGGTTCGCTCGGTCGGGCGTGTTGCCGAACTCGATGCCCGGGCAGCTCTAGAGGCTGGCGAAGGCGCGCAGACCGGGATTGCCCACACGCGCTGGGCCACCCATGGTGGGGTGACCGAAGCCAATGCCCACCCGCATGCCTCGGCCGGTCGCGGTTTTGAGGTATCGGTCGTTCATAACGGCATCATCGAGAATCACGAGCGACTACGGGCGAGCCTTAAATCGCAAGGCTATGTGTTTTCCAGTGAGACCGACACCGAAGTCATTGCGCATTTGATTCATTCCCGGTTGGTGGCGTCGACCGTAAACTCAGAAGTCGGCAAAAATACCGATCTCAGCACCAATTTGAGTACCTTTGGCGCGGGCGTATTGATGGCGGCCGTGGCTGGCGCGGTGGGTGAACTCGAAGGCGCGTATGCGATTGCGGTCATTAGCACGACCGAACCCGACACGGTCGTTGGCTCCAGAAAGGGCTCCCCCCTCCTGCTAGGTTTGGGCCAACATTCTTCGGCTGAGAACTTTCTAGCCTCTGATACCTCGGCGCTTTTGCAGGTTACGCGCCAAGTCGCTTATCTCGAAGACGGCGATGTGGTGGAGATTCGCCCTCACCAAGTTCGAATCCACGATGCCGACGGTCGGACGGTTCAGCGCGCTGCGGTGCAGAGTCAATTGAGCGCTGATGCGATTGAGCTGGGGCCCTATCGTCATTTCATGCAGAAGGAAATCCTTGAGCAGCCCGGAGCGATCGCGAATACGCTCGAGATGGTGGCTGCGGGCAGCGTCCTCACTGCCGAGCTTTTTGGCGTCGACGCGCCCGAGCGCTTGGCGAGCGCGCGCCAGATTCAGATCCTGGCGTGTGGGACGAGTTTTCACGCAGGCTTGGTGGCCCGTTACTGGATTGAGGGCGTTGCCGGCATTCC
>RFVZ01000502.1 GCA_009922405.1 Betaproteobacteria bacterium | reverse complement strand
GCACGTGACGGGCCCACCACGCGCGGCAGACGCTGAGTCCCGCCGTAGCCCGGGACCAAACCAAGCTTGATTTCGGGAAGGCCAAATTTTGCGTTCCGGGTCGCCAATCGAAAGGTGCAAGCCAGTGCCAGTTCGCAGCCACCGCCAAATGCAAACCCATTGACCAGCGCGACCGAGGCGATCGGCAAACGATCGAGACGGGAAAATACGGCCTGCCCGAACTCGGCTCCGGCGCGTTGGGCCGCCAGATCCCGGTGCTGCAATTCCTTGATATCGGCGCCGGCACAAAAGGCACGTTCGCCGCTGCCGGTCACAATCAACGCGCGCGCATCGGACTTGGCAACTTGATCAATTGCCCGCCCAATATCTTCGATCAACGCGAACGACAGAGCATTGAGCGCCTCTGGCCGCGAGATGGTCAAAAGGGCAAACTCTTCGGGGTAAGTAAGTTCAATCATGACGCTGACTTCGCCTTGTAGCGGACGGCTTGTGGCTGGATTCGACCGGCCTGAGTCCATGCCATGAGTTCGCGCTTCAGAATCTTGCCGCTCGGGGTTAGGGGAAATTCATCCATCACCAGGTAATACTCAGGCATATCGAATTTCGAGAGCCCCGATTGCGCCAGATGTTCGAGCAATTCTTCCGCCGCGAGCGCGGGACCTTCCACAATCAGCGCGAGGCAGACTTTTTCACCCAGTCGCGCATCTGCGACCGCGAACGCAGCGGCCTTTTTGACGGCGGGATGGCGGTGGGCGAGGTCTTCGATCTGCGCGGGATAAATGTTATGCCCGCCACGAATGATCAAATCTTTCTTACGACCAACGATATGCAAATTACCGCGCTCATCGACTTGGCCTAAGTCGCCGCTCATAAACCAACCAGACGCATTGAATGAGCGCTCTGTCGTCTGCTGATTCGCAAAATAGCCCAACATCAGCACGGCCCCGCGACCGCCAATTTCACCGATTTCTCCGGGTGCCGCCGGGATATCGGCATTTTCCTGCGACCAGAGTGCGATCTCGTAGCCATGACAGGCGCGGCCGCAGGTCTTAATGATTACGTCGGTCGGATCGCCCGGCAAAGTGTATTGATGCGAACCGTTTTCAGTCATCCCGTATACGTTCTGAGGCGTCACACCGATCGCCACGAAGCGTTGAGCGGTCTCCTGGGGGATCGGCGCACCCGCCATGTAAAACACGCGGACCTGCCCAAGTTGGTTCATCCCGCGTTGCTGCAACCCGTGCAACAAATCCATCGCATGGGTGGGCACGCCCATCACATAGGTTGCACCGGTCTCGAGAATCCAGTCCAGCGCGGACCGTCCAAGCCGCGGGTCATGAACGACGAGTTCGCAGCCACAAACCATTGCCTGCTCAAGTGCGACGGTACCAATATGGTGGCTCATCGGACT
>RFVZ01000501.1 GCA_009922405.1 Betaproteobacteria bacterium | reverse complement strand
AAGCGTCCACAAGCCCTTCAGCATCGAGGGCTGCACCATTTTTGTGAAGACGGGTCACTTGCCGATTGTATGAGGCCTCAGGACGACCGGTCGCCCAGAGCAATCTTCAAGTAGTCAAGCAAAGCTTGGTTGCGCATAAATTTCATGCGCTCGGGCGTCGACAGTGCGACCACCTGGGTGCCAAACTTTGTCTTGGCGGTCCAACCGGTGAGGACCTTCACCAGTGTGCCATTTCGGATCGCGTCTTCACATAAGTAGTCAGGCAGGAGGGCGACTCCCAGCCCCGCCAAGGCGGATTCAAAGACTGCCTCGGGATTGTCCACCCGATAACGACCGTTCACTTTGACAGTCACGTTTTCTGTTGGGTGGCCCGGCGTCGTGCCCTCACTGATCAGGGTCCAAGTGTCGTCACTGCTGTCTCGTCGATAGTAAAGGCACGAATGGTTCGCCAATTCCCTTGGTGAGGCTGGCATGCCGTTTACGGACAAATACAATGGGGATGCCGTCAGAAACCACTCGACTGTGGTCATCGGGGTACTCCTGAACTCGGGGCCAGCGGCGCTTGACCAACGAAAAGCGATATCAATGCGCTCGGCCGCAATGTCCATGACTCGGTCAGCGAGCCTGAGTTCAACCTGAAGGGCCGCGTGGAGGCGCAAAAATTCTGGCAACTGCTTGGCCAACACGCGCTGCCCCCAAGAAACCGGTGCCGTTAGACGCAATGTCCCGGTCAATTCAGTCTTTAAAACACGCACACGCTCAAGCCCACTCGAGATTTCATTGACGGCCCGTTGAGCAAACTCCAGATAGGCCTCGCCGGCAGGGGTCAGCGCAATTTTGCGTGTGCTACGACTGAACAAAGTCGCCCCCAGCCGCTCTTCGAGTTGGGCGATACGCTTACTCACCAAACTTTTACTGACATCGAGTGCCGCGGCAGCCTGGCTCACGCTGCTGCTCTGAGCCACCTTTAAGAAGGCACTGAGCATGTCGGTCGAGATAGGCCTCTGCTGCCGTTCAGAAGTCATCATTGTTCGCGATTCGAAGACAATTTGTTCTCAGTACAGCAGTTGTCGCTGGATTGGTCAATTCCTACACTGAACTCGCATCGATTTATCAATGAAAACAAGAGGAGACATCATGAAGATTCACGCCGACCCCATCACAGTCAATTGCAGAAAGGTTCTTGCCGGCCTTCAATTCATCGGCGCGCCATATGAGTTGGTGTACGTCGACTACTTTAAGGGCGCTCAGAAAGAAGACCCTTTTCTGAGCCTAAACCCAAACGCGTCTTTGCCAGCCATGGTCGACGATGACTTTGTCCTGTGGGAATCGAATGCCATCCTGCAATATGCGGCTGACAAGCTCGGTAATGACGCAGCGTATCCGAAGGACCTAAAGACCCGCGCCGACATCAACCGCTGGCTGCT
>RFVZ01000051.1 GCA_009922405.1 Betaproteobacteria bacterium | reverse complement strand
TCGCGAAGCTTCACCGGCCATTGCCGAAGCGGTTGCAAGATCAGCATGCGCCAGACCGTGGGGGGCGCGCAGAGGGTGTTGACTTCGTGGTGGACGAGCGCGTCGAGGATGGCCGGACCGTTGAATCGGCTGTAGTTGTAGATGAACACACAGGCTTGCGCATTGAGCGGCGCAAAGAAGCAACTCCATGCGTGCTTAGCCCAACCGGGCGAGCTGATCGTCCAGTGGATATCGCCCTTCTGCAGACCCAACCAATAAAGAGTGGACAAGTGTCCGACTGGGTAGCTGGCCTGCGTGTGCTGCACGAGTTTGGCCTTTGCCGTCGTTCCAGAGGTGAAATATTCGAGCAACGGGTCGCTGGCGAGCGTGGTTGGTGCTGGGCTCAGTTCGGAGGGCTCACGTGCGCTCAGCGCGAAGTCGATCCATCGGTGAACCGGTGCCTCGTCGGGCATGACTGCCGTGTTGATGAGCTTCAGGCGTTCGAGCATTTCAGGTGGTAGCTCGGCAAATTTTTCACGTCCCGTGGCATTCGTGATGACCCAGCGGGCATTTCCTCGTTGAATCCGGTCTTGTAGGTCATCGCCCGATAAGAGGGTGGTGGCAGGAATTACGACGGCGCCGATCTTGATGGCTGCCAGCATGGTTTCCCAAAGGGGCACTTCGTTGCCAAGCATCAACAAAATGCGATCGCCCCTCTTGGCCCCGAGGCCGAGCAGGAAATTGCCGACTTGATTGGAACGCTTTCGCAGCGCCTCGTAAGACAGCTTTGCCGCTGCGCCCGACTCCTCCACGATCTGCAAGGCGGGGGCAGCGTTGTCGCGGGCGATGGTGTCAAAGTAATCTCGTGCCCAGTTGAAGTGCGTCAATTTGGGCCATTCGAAATCACGCTGTGCAGCCTTCCAGTCGGTCCGGCGGTTCAGCAGTGCGTCGCGTGCACTTAAAAATTGCTCAAGTTCGGTCATCGTGTGTCTCCCATCTTGTCTTTATGTAACGCTGCACCGCCGGCAAACCGGCACCTCGAACCCAGCCGATCTTCGATCCGCAGGGCTTCGTTCCATTTGACGGTCCGCTCCCCTCGGGCGAACGAACCGACTTTGAGTTGGCCAACCCCCCAACCGATGGCAAGGTGGACGATGCTGTGATCTTCAGTCTCGCCGGACCTGGCGGAAACAATGCCAGAGTAGCCACAGGCTTGTGCTTCTCTCCACGCCGCGAGCGCTTCGGTGAGGGTTCCACGCTGGTTTGGTTTGATCAAGACGGTATTGGCAGCGCCACTGCGGGCCGCCTGGGCAATAAGCGTGGCATCGGTGACCAGAAAATCGTCGCCGACGATTTGCAACCGATCGCCGGCTGCTCGGGTAAATGCGGCAAACCCGTCAGGGTCATCCTCCGCGAGGGGGTCTTCGATCGAAACGATGGGGTATCGATCCAGCCAGCCCAGCAACATTTCGATGAGGCCATCCGAATCCAGTTCACGTTGTTCGAGGCCCAATCGATACCGGCCATTTTGACCGAGTTCAGACGCAGCAATGTCCAGCGCGATGGCAACCTCGTGCCCCGGTGTGAATCCGGCCATTTCGATCGCATCGACGAGTGCGTCGAGGGCATGCTCATTTTGTGCAAACTCAGGCCACCAACCGCCTTCATCTGCGACTCCTCCGAGCTTGCCGCGTGCTGCCATCCAACGTCCCGCCGCCGCGTAGACCTCAGCGGTCCATTCGAGCGCTTCAGCGAAACTCTTGGCACGCGGACACGTCACCATGAAATCCTGAATGTCGACCCGTCGACCCGCGTGGGCACCACCCCCAAAAATCTGGATTTGCGGCAAAGGGATTAGCCAGGTTGCTGGGTCATCCTCGCGGGAGATTCTTTGCGGCCCGAGCCACGCATAAAGGGGTAACTTGTTGGACGATGCGGCCGCCTGCGCGCACGCAATTGATACAGCGAGGGTTGCGTTTGCTCCGATATGCATCTTGTCGGGCGAAGAATCGCACCCAATCAGTACCTCATCGATCGCACTCTGCGCATCAACCGACATCCCGACGATTCGTTGGGCGATCGGACCCCGAATATTGGTCAGTGCTTGCTGAACATCTCTGCCCTGAAACGCGGCTCCACCGTCGCGCAATTCGCGCGCTTCGCGGGATCCAGTGGATGCACCTGCTGGTGCGATCCCGAGACCGAAACTGCCGTCTGCCAGGCCGATCTCGGCTTCGACGGTCGGACGCCCACGGCTATCCCAGACCCGGCGGGCCTGAATGGATGTGATTGTGCTCATTGGCCCAGCCCTGATTAATCGCCTCTAATCGAGTCGTTGGATGTCGAAGGAATTGTCGCGCCAGTCGGCGGATTTGATCGCGCTGGCTGCCTGGCTGATCATCTAGGTCAAGGTATTCGACCGGTGACTTGCCATCGATGCGTGCCAGAAGGAGCGCAGGTAACAGTCGTGCGCAGCGCGCTTCCAGGTCCTCCCAAGGTTCCCACAACCCCCATTGAAGAACTGATTTTCGATACGAGTCGAGGAGGGCGCTGAAAGCGCCGTAATAGCGGTTTGTCCAGCGCGGCCGCCAGGCCCGTTTGAGCAGCAAATGATTCAGGCAGAAGGCGAGGTCAAAGACCGGGTCTCCCCACCAGGCGCATTCCGCGTCCAACAGGACCGGACCGCCCGGCCCGATCAAGATATTTTTTGGGCTGACATCGCCATGGACCAGCGCAACGCGAGTGTTCGCCGTGGTTTGGATCAAGTGTTCGAGGACGATGGCATCGTCAGGGTTCTTTCTAGCGGCTTCACCCAGGTAGGGATCGAGTCGAATGGCATGGAAGATCTTCTCGGAATCAAATTGCGCCGCCAACTCCGGTCGAGCTGCAGAGCGCGCATGAATGGCCCCGAGCATAGACCCAACGCTTGCGGCATCTTCGTTGCGGATCGTTCCATCGCGCAACATTTCTTTCCAAAGAGGGTATTCGGCGGATGGCAGGTACGGCATGAGCAACATACCGCGATCGGGGTCGCTTGCCAGACATTCAGCAACAGAGCCCGGCACGACCTCTGCCGCAAACTGCATCCAGCGGGCTTCGTATTGATTGCGCACGATCGGCGCTTCCCAACGGGCTTTAACCTTCAGGACCGAGAGCGCGCGCTTGACGCAGACCGGCCCGCTCGCCAGATCGACCCGCCAGATATCGGATGAAACTCCGCCAGTAAGCGGTTCACCTCGTAGAGACGTTGTCGAACTTAGACCCAGTGCTCGAATCCAGTCTGCGAACTCGGCAGGCAGGTCTTTGATCAAAAACCAGACTCCAACAACTTGACCAGACCATGGACGGTCGAGTTGACTGGGGTTGGAACCCCGAGCCGGAGTCCCTCACGCGCGATGAAGCCATTGAGATGGTCGATTTCCGTCGGCTTTCGGCGTGCGAGGTCCTGTGCAGTGGATGATTTCTGACGCGGCATCCCCTGAATGATTTTTTCGGTCGCCTCGGCGGCTTCCATCGGCGTTAGAGGCGTTCCGGCCGCGGCCGCCACAGCAAGCACCTCGTCGAGGATGGCTTGCATGATTTGGCGAGTTGGCGCGTGTGCTGCAAGGGTGCCGTAATCCATCTGTGACAACGCCGAGAGTGCGTTGAAGACGCAGTTCACCAATAGTTTGGACCACAGTGCGTGGGTGACCGCGTCGCTCACCTTGACGGGAACTCCGGCATCGCTAAAACGATCTGCGATGTCCTGCAGGACGCCATCACTGTGCGGAGCAAATGATCGCGCCGCAGGATTGCCGATGATCAGATCGCCGCGACCAAAATGCTTGACTAGACCCGGTTCTGGTGCCGCGGTCGCCACATAGACAACAGCCGCAATCACCGCGCGACCGAGCACTTGCGACGCTCGACTGGCGTTATCAACGCCATTTTGAAGGCTCATGACCCAGCAATCGGGGCCCAGGAATGCGCCAATTTGAGCCGCTACGGCTTCGGTATCACTCGATTTGACGCAGAGCAAAACGCCATCCATCGTTGTGAGTGATGACAGATCAGTTGTGGCCGTGAGCTGGGGTGGACCGACGGTGGTCTGCCACGTCGCGCTTTCGATCTGAAGCCCCATGGATACGATGGCTTCGACCTGTGCGGGTCTGGCGATTAGGGTGACTGAGTGGCCACCTCTCGCAAGAATGCCACCGAAGTAACCTCCAACCGCTCCTGCACCGACGACGCCAATGCTCAATGGCTTCATGCTGGGTCTACTCCTTATAGATTGTGTGTTTTATCGGTTGAGCTTTGTCGATTGAAAAAACCTGGCTTGACGCGGTTTCGCGCATGACGGCTTCCGGACTTCGATAGCGTTCCGCCATTGCCCGTTCGGCCGGGGTGCGAAGCTGGGCTTGCATGTAGGCACCCAATTGGCGTGCAAATGACACGACGGCTTGGCCAAACTGAACCCGCTCTGCACTGTAGCCGGCGAGCGCATCCTTGATCGTGCTCGCCCTATTCAGGTGCGTGACGAGCGAGACGGCATCACCGGCCGCTTTGGTAACACCCATGCCGCAATGTGGCCTCGCTACGAAGGCAGCGTCGCCCAAGAGAACGGTATGCCCAAAATGCAGCTGTTCTGAATTCAGATCATAAATGGGTTGAAAGAAGGGTTGCTCGACCCGACTAATCAGCTCGGCAAATTGTGGCGCCAGTAAGTCATGAGCAGCCTGCCGCATGGTGGCGATGACTTCCGGTCGGATCCGTTGCGGCGAAATACCCCCTGAATGCACCTGTCCGGTGTGATCGGTCAGCAGGTCCTTGAGGGCCAGATCTTCGTCAGCGGGTCGATACCAGACGAGGTTGAATCGACGATGTCCGGGATCGACCTGGTTGTTGGGCCCAGCGACCGGGTAACCCAAAATTTGCTCGGATGGTGGCAGGCAAAATGCAAATCTTTCAAATAACAATTCGTGTGTCGCGGGCGTGATTAAGCGCTCATCGACCAAGCCTCTCCAAGCGATGTAACCTGCATACCGGGGTAAGACCTCGGGGGCTAATTGCGCCCGTAATCCGGATCGTATGCCGTCTGCCGCAACGACCAGGTCGATCTTCTCGGTCTGTCCGTCGCTGCGGTGAAGAAACACACCGTCATCGCACTCGGTGGTCGAGAGACCACCAAGACCATTGACATAACAGGCATCGGGTAGCGCTCGCCGGAGTCGCTCAAACAATTGACCCCAGGCGGTCAGCACTTGTTCCATGGGCAATTCGCCGATCGTGGTCCCGTTAGGAGCCAACGTGATTCGAGACTTCACTCGAACGCCAAGGGTGTCATCGAGTTTGATGCCGCATTGGCGAAGCGCTTCAAACAGCTCCGGATGCGTCACAATGCCAGCGCCGCGTCCAGTCAGTCCCTGCGCGGAGCGTTCATAAACCTTGACATCCCAGCCGGCGCGCCAGAGCAAATTGGCGACGAGAAGTCCGCCGAGCGATCCACCAATGACGCGGGCGGTTCGAAGGCGATCAATCATCTGAATTCACTTTGAACGGAGGAGGGGACCGACGACGGCCCAGACGTTGTCGAGAATGAGCGATTGGGCCTGGGCGTTGGGGTGGATCCGGTCGTCTTGAAACAGCTCCGCTTTCATCGGGCCTTCATCGGCAATACCCGCGAGCAGGAACGGCACGATAGGGGCCTTCTGCGACTTGGCGACGCGCCCAAACAGGTCCCGAAATCGTTCGCTGTATGAAAGTCCAAAATTGGGTGGAATCATCATGCCGGCCAGAATTGGCTCGGCACCGGATTCACGGATGGCAAGAACCATGGCTTTAAGGTTGTGTTCCGTCGATTCCAGCGCGAGCCCTCTCAGCGCATCATTGGCGCCGAGTTCGATCAGTACCCAACGCGGTCGCACACGGGCCAGAACACCACCGAGCCGGCTCCGTCCTCCTGCTGTGGTTTCCCCGCTGATGCTGGCGTTGACGACCTGGATGTCTCGACCATTTTGCTGCAAGCGGCGCTCAAGCAGGGCGACCCAACCACTCCCGCGCACGAGACCATATTCGGCCGAAAGGCTGTCGCCGAAGATGAGCAAAATGGGTGGCTTCGGGACTGCATTGGCGAGCTCGGGTGTCAGAGCCGAAAGTGCTGTCAACACGAGGGTCTGAGCTAGAAATAAACGACGCATGTTACGAATGTTGGACTTCAAAACCGCTGCCTCAAAACTCGCCGGTACACTGCCGAGCATGAAACCAGCCCCGACCCCCGCGATCATCGCAGATCGTCTGACCAAAACCGTTCGTGACGCGGACGGAATCCTCACCATTCTCGACAGTGCGAGCTTTAGCGCCGAGGCGGGGGAATCAATTGCGGTTATCGGCCCGTCAGGGTCGGGTAAGTCCACTCTGCTGGGTTTGCTGGCGGGCCTCGATCAGGCAAGTTCCGGAAAGATCCAATTATTAGGAGACGACCTCACCGCCATGGACGAGGAAGCGCGCGCGAAATGGCGCTCCAGGCGAGTCGGATTCGTTTTTCAGTCCTTTCAGCTCTTGCCGAATCTGACCGCGCTTGAGAACGTGTTGTTACCGCTCGAGTTGGTCGGCATCTCAGACCCCATGCCGAGGGCCCACGCGCTTCTTGAGCGAGTGGGGTTGGCACAACGCGCCGGCCACTACCCCAGAACGCTTTCGGGTGGTGAGCAGCAGCGGGTTGCGCTCGCACGTGCCTTTGTACTTCACCCTCCGCTCTTGTTTGCCGACGAACCCACCGGTTCGTTAGATGCAGCAACTGGGGAGCGGGTCATCGAACTGCTCTTCGAGCTGAATCGCGAATACGCCTCGACGCTCGTCCTGGTCACGCACGATGAACGGGTTGCAAAACGCTGTGCTCGCCGTATCCGTATCGAGGCGGGGCGCATTGTCGAAGATCAGTCCACTCTCTCCGAGACGACGGCCGGCATTTGACTGGCGCGACGCGCCCGCCACTCGAGTGCGCCGGTTGTCATGCCCCCTAATACAATCAAACCCATCCCGGCGGCGGTAATCCCATCGGGTAGCTGATTGAAGACCAGCCACCCGAGCGCTGTGGCGGCGAAGATCTGTAGATAAACAAATGGTGATAGCAGGGATGCCGGCGCGGCTTGATAGGCCCGAATCTGCAGCCAGTGCCCCAGGGCACCCGACACGCCGGTGGATAGCAGCAGGAGCCACTGCAAGGGCTCGAGATCCGGCCACGGTCCCGCCCAGGGCAGGCACAGCGTGAACGCCAAAGTACCAAAAACGCCGCTGTAAATATTCGTCGTGATTGGGTCGTCGGCGGCCACGCGTCGGGTTGCAATCTGAAACGCGGCCAGAATTACGGCGGAGAGCAACCCGAGCGCGACGCCGTCCAACGGTAACGACCCGCCAGGGCGAATGATCGCCAGCATGCCGGTAAATCCCATCACCACACCGAGGACATGATTCCAGCGGAGGGGTTCGCCAAGTACCCACGGCGAAGCAAGCAAAACCATCACTGGCGCCAGAAAATTCAGTGCAGTGGCCTCGGCCAGTGGTAGCCGTTTGAGGACCGAAAAAAAAGTGAGCGTTGTCAGTGCGACCAGCACGCCACGCACGGCCTGTCGCGAAAGCGATTGGGTCGAAAGGATGCGCCGCCCGCGCAGGGGCAGCGCAACGACACTGAATAGCATCAAGTGGCTGAGATAGCGGAACCAACCGACCATCAGGACCGATACGCCGATTCCTACCATTTTCTTGCCGGTGACATCCAAGACCGACAGAACCGACAACGCACAAAACAGCTGCAAAATGCCAGCCGCCATTTGTCGACCCCCCCCGATGTTCAAAATGCCTGCCTCAAAAGAGACTCGCCGGGCTGAGGACCTCATGAAAGACCGCGCGCATTTGGGGGAGTAGTTCTGTGGTCGTCATTCCAGAGGGTTGATGCCCGGCCTCGACCCATGATTCAGCGCCCCGGCCATGACACCAGACGCCGAGTAACGCCGCTTCAATCGGCGGGCGCTTGGCGCGGATAGTCTGAGCGAGCAAGCCCGTGATCCATCCCGTCAGCACATCGCCCGTGCCACCGGTCGCAAGTGCGGGGTTACCGACCGGTACAATCCACCAGGCACCATTGCTTGCAGCGATTACGGTCCCGGATCCCTTCAGAACGACGATGCAGTGCCGTTCGCGGGCGATCCTGCAAGCGGCCCCAATTCGGTCCTGCTGGATTTCTGCGGCCTTGGCCCTGTCAAGCAACCGAGCCGCTTCAAGGGGGTGAGGGGTCAGGATCGCTGGACAGTTGGGGTGCTTCTGTTCACGCCGAGCCAACGCCGCTGACAGTTCGCGGTTGCCTGCAATCAGGGTCAGCGCATCCGCATCGATCACGAGCGGGGTGCCAGACTGAGTCGACCGTTCAAGGGCAAGCGCGAGTACATTGCGCGCTGTGGCTTCGGTACCCAAGCCTGGTCCGATGGCAATGGCGGTGGCTCCCGTGTGGCCAAGTGCTTCGGATGCCTCTCGCAACATCAACTCGGGATAGTTCGAGTCAACCGCAATTGGAGCCCCCTCCGGAAATCCAAGCACAACCCGGCCGGCACCACAGAATAAAGCCGCCCGGCCCGCCAAAAGTGCGGCGCCAGCCATTCCGCGTGACCCGCCCACAATCACGGCAGTGCCAAAGTCCCCCTTGTGGGTGTCGGAACTCCTTTGCAGGGGCTGCGCAAGGTGCCGGGCGAGTGCTGGATTACATAAAAAGCCATCTCTGATTGATGAGGTGTCAGCGGCCAGCGCTGTGCCCAGATCCACTGCCAGTTCGTCGACCACAACTTTTCCTGCCAGATCGCGGCCTCGACCGGTATGCAGTCCGGGTTTGTCGGCCAGGAAGGTCACAGTCAGGTCGGCACGTACGGCGATCGAGCCGACGATTGCGCCGGTGTCTGCATCAAGGCCGCTCGGGACATCCAGTGCAACTCGAAGGGTTGCCTCGGGCGCGTCATTAATCCATTGGGCTGCGAGGATCCAATCGCCGGCGAGGGGGCGAGAGAGCCCGATGCCAAAAAGGGCATCGACGATGGCAATTAAATCAGTTGGAACAGGGAGTTTTTGAGAGTCATCTCCGGAAATTTCGTCCACGGTGTAGCCGTTTTTCCTTAGCCCAGCCGCGGCGATTCGACCGTCTCCACCGTTATCGCCGGGGCCCACCAGGACGACAATGTGTCCCGTCGGATATCCACCGTTGATGAGGCAATCGGTAATGTGCCGAGCAGCGGCGGCTCCCGCGCGTCGCATCAGTTCGCCTGCGGGCAACCAGGCTCGGGTGTGGGCCTCAATTGCCCGTACCGTTGCCACCGATGCAAGACGATGGTTCTTCATTAGGGCACCTCGGGCATTCGGGTCGGGACGGATGGGCTTCACCGTATCATCTTAAGTCTTGTCGGGTATCGAGCCCCGACCGCGAACCTCTCCCCATAGGACGTTGCCAGCCCTTGAACTCGAAATCTTTTGCCGCCCAGTCCACCCGGGACACTTCAACAGTTGGTGTGACCGAAAACCGGTGGCAGGTGTTTGTTGATCGGGGAGGCACTTTTACGGATCTCGTTGCCCGTAATCCTCAGGGTCGCTTGGTGACCGCTAAGCTGCTGTCGCAGGCGCCTGAACAGTATGACGACGCGGCAGTCGAGGGGATTCGGCGTTTACTGGATTTGCCCCCAGGCTCGGCCATCCCCGCAGATCGGGTCGAAGTCGTCAAAGTCGGGACGACGGTCGCAACCAATGCGTTGCTCGAGCGCAAGGGTGAGCCCACCTTGCTAGTGATTACGCGTGGTTTTGGCGACGCGCTCCGGATTGCATACCAAAACCGCCCAAAGCTGTTCGAGCGCGAGATTGTGTTGCCCGAACTGCTCTATCGCGACGTGCTCGAGGTTGACGAGCGGATTAATGTGGCGGGTGAAGTCTTACGAGCGCTTGATTTGACCAGTGCCCGCCGGGGTATGCAGGCCGCTTACGATCAGGGCCTGCGCGCGGTGGCGATTGTCCTGATGCATGCGGATCGCTATGGCGAACAGCACGAATCCCCGCTCGCCGAAATCGCCCGATCAATTGGCTATACCCAAGTCTCGGTGTCCCACCAGGTGAGCCCCCTCGTCCGTCTGGTTGGCCGGGGCGACACCACGGTGGTTGACGCGTATTTGACGCCGGTACTGCTTCGTTATGTCGATCAGCTGTCGCGTGCGATGCCAGGGGTGCGCCTGTCGTTCATGCAATCAAATGGAGGCTTGACCGCCGCAGGTCGATTCCAGGGCAAGGACGCGGTTTTATCAGGCCCTGCCGGCGGCATCGTTGGGATGGCCCGGGTCAGTGAACGGGCTGGTTTCGGGCGAGCGATTGGCTTTGATATGGGAGGCACGTCGACGGACGTCTCTCATTATTCCGGTGAATTTGAGCGTGAGTTTGAGACTCAGGTGGCCGGCGTACGGCTGCGCGCCCCCATGTTGCGCATTCACACGGTTGCTGCAGGTGGCGGGTCAATTTTGCATTTCGATGGCGCGCGGTTTCGTGTGGGCCCCGATTCGGCAGGTGCCGATCCTGGCCCGGCATGTTACCGCCGAGGGGGTCCGCTCACGCTAACCGACGCTAATGTTCTTCTGGGTCGCGTGTTGCCCGAGCACTTCCCAGCGGTTTTTGGGCCTGAGGCAAATCTGCCTCTCGATCGCGATACCGTGGTTGCCCGATTCGAAGAATTCGCAAAAGTCGTCAGTGATGCGACTGGCCGGCTCCATTCTGCCGAAGAGGTGGCCCAGGGCTTCATCGACATCGCCGTAGCGGACATGGCAAATGCCATCAAGAAGATCTCGGTGCAACGGGGCCACGACGTCACAGGATATTGCCTGACGGTCTTTGGCGGCGCCGGTGGGCAATTTGCATGTGCGGTTGCGGATGCCCTCGGGATGACTACCGTGCTGGCTCATCCGCTTGCGGGTGTCCTTTCCGCATACGGGATGGGCCTGGCGAGTCAAAACGCAATGCGTGAAGAATCGATCGAACGGGTGCTCGATACCGACGGATTGGTTGCGGCGCTAGCCACTGCGCAGCGACTTGCTGCTGTTGCTCGCGGCGATCTTGAGGCGCAGGGTGAGGATCCGGCGCGGATTACTTTGGTGCATCGTGTTCAGTTGAGGCGCGAGGGGAGTGACTCCACGCTGACGCTTGACCTCGAGCCTTCTGTGAACGTGCTTTCTCAAGCCTTTGAAATAGCGTATCAAAAGCGCTTTGGATTCACGCCATTTAAGCGCGCTTTAGTGATTGAAGCGATATCCGTGGAAGCCATTTCTTCGCCGCCGGTGCAAGACGCTGTGATCGAGGAAGAGCCGAGGTCGGCGCCAGATACTGAGCCAGGAACTGAGCCAGGAACTGAGCCAGGAACTGAGCCAGAAACTGCGCCAGACAACGGGGCAAAAACTGAGCCAGTCGATACGGAGTGCGCGTTTTACGTGCGGGACCCCCATCAAACCCGAGGTGGCAAATGGCAATCTGCACGCCTGCGTCGGCGGTCTCAACTCGGCAGCGGTGAGCGCGTGGATGGTCCTGCGGTCGTCGTAGAGGCCAATGCGACGACGGTTGTCGATCCAGGCTGGCGCGCCACGATGTCACCCCAGCGCGATCTCATCCTGAATCGGATAGAACCCCGAGTTTCGAAGCGGATTATTGGCACCGAAGCTGACCCAGTGATGCTGGAAGTTTTTAACAACCTGTTTATGTCGATCGCTGAGCAAATGGGCTATCGACTGCAAAACACGGCGCAGTCGGTCAATATCAAAGAGCGACTGGATTTCTCCTGCGCACTTTTTGATAGTGCCGGGCACCTGATTGCAAACGCCCCGCATATGCCGGTCCATTTGGGCTCAATGGGCGCCAGTGTTGAAGCCGTCCTCGAAGCTATCCAGGCAAATGGCGTTCGAGCCGGCGATGTCTGGGTGCTCAACGACCCTTACTGCGGCGGAACCCATTTGCCCGATGTGACCGTGGTCACCCCTGTATTTGCCGTGGGTGGTACCGCGCCGCTGTTCTGGGTTGCATCGCGCGGACACCATGCCGACATTGGCGGCATCACACCGGGATCAATGCCGCCGGATTCGATGACGATTGAGGACGAAGGGGTTCTGATCTCGCCTTTCTTGCTTGTTGATGGGCGGAGTCAACCGCCGCGGCTCCGCGAAGCCGAATTTCTTGAGTTGCTTGCTGCAGCGCGCTACCCGGCTCGCAACCCGCAGCAAAACCTGGCCGACCTTCAGGCCCAGGTCGCAGCCAACGAAAAAGGCCGAGAGGAAATCTTGCGGATGGTTGAGCACTGGGGGCTCGAGACGGTGCAGGCCTACATGGAGCATGTCCAGGACAATGCAGCCGCCGCCGTTGCACGCGCGATCGGCGCTTTTCATGATGGCCAGGCCAGTGTCACAATGGACGACGGGGCGATCATTCAGGTTTCTGTCAAGGTCGACGCTGCAACCGCGACCGCTACGATCGATTTCACGGGTACCTCTGAGCAGCGCCGGGGTAATTTTAATGCGCCGGGCGCGGTCACCATGGCGGCGGTCCTCTACGTATACCGCTGCCTGGTCGATGACGACATCCCAATGAACGCAGGCTGCTTGCGACCACTGCGGGTGATCATTCCTCAGGGCTCGATGCTCAACCCACGACCTCCCGCCGCAGTGGTCGCCGGAAATGTCGAGGTGTCGACCTGCATTACTAATGCGCTCTTCGCGGCATTGGGGGTGATGGCGGGCGCACAGCCAACGATGAACAATCTGACTTTCGGGAACGCTCGCGTCCAGGCTTACGAAACGATTTCGGGTGGCGCTGGCGCGGGCGGCCGATTTGACGAGGCGGGCCGCCTCATCGGTGGCTTTTCAGGCGCATCGGTTGTGCAGACCCATATGACCAATTCCCGATTGACCGATCCCGAAGTTCTCGAACTGCGGTTTCCTGTCGTTCTCGAGAGTTATTCAATCCG
>RFVZ01000006.1 GCA_009922405.1 Betaproteobacteria bacterium | reverse complement strand
TCATTCGGTCTTGGATTCCCTGGGCGTTGCAATATCAAATACGAGACACGTTGTCGTGGCATGAGCGTAGAGCTTGTTGTCGGGTCCGATGATGCGCGCCTCGGCAGTAGCCAGCTGTCGGCCGCAGTGGATGACAGTGCCGATCGCACGCAACGGCCCGGTCTTTGCGGTAGCTGCCCGCACAATGTTCACGCCCAATTCGGCTGTCGTGTAGGCGCGCCCGGCGGGCATCATCGTGTGTACAGCGCAACCAAGTGCCGAATCCAGCAGGGTTGCATACCATCCGCCATGCACGCCGCCCATCGGGTTGAAATGCTTGACCTGGGGTATCCCCTGGAAAACAGCCCGGCCCACATCGACCTCGACTAGCGAAAAGTCCAGCGTGTCAGCGATGTGCGGATAAGGAAGTTGGCCTGCAAGCATGGCTTGCATCAACTGCAGCCCAGTCATTCCCGCGGCTACTTCTCGCGAGGCGACACCCGGTTTTCCTCCGCCTCGAAGCATGGTCGCTCGAACCGCTTCAAGTTGCTGGTTCCACAGAGCTAAGGTCTCTTCAGGTGTCATTTTGAATTTGTGCTGGTTTCAAGGCGTTTAAAGGCAACCGAAAACAAAAGGCATAACCCAGCGGCCGCAATCCCGGTCATGATGGCTTCACCTTTGAAATTGGCTGGGTGCGAGATTCCATCGACTAATCCAGCTGCTAGCCCTGTCAGCGCCGCGATGACGTATTGATTGTGGAGCCACTGCGTTTGTTGGTAAAAAGATAAGAGCACCAAGACCGCACCTGCCATGCTGCCAGTGCCTAACGCTTTCTCCCAGTGGGCCAATGTGATCGCAGCAAGGTTGCCTTGCGTCATGAGCATCAGGCACGCCGGCGTTACGTCTAGGAGTCGGCGAAAAAATAGGGTGATTTTTTCTCTCATTATTTCGGTTCTCCGTTGAAATAAACCCGCTAGGTTGAGGATTCAGGCCTGCCTCAGCCTAATTTAATTGCCTCGGTGCCGGGTCGATCAGCGGGCTGAAACATCCGACGGCTTCATAACCGCGGGTCTGAAGCGCGGCCTAACCATGCGGATGGCTGCGCTCGGTGCTGTGCGACTGGTTTCCGGGAATTCAATGCGGGATGCGGGATGCGGGTGCGATGGGTTGAGCCGGGAATCATCGCTGGAGCCTCAACGATTCGAAGGCTTTCTTGGTGCCCAGGAGAGGACTCGAACCTCCACGGCTGTTAACCGCTAGTACCTGAAACTAGTGCGTCTACCAATTCCGCCACCAGGGCAATGACGTGACCAAGAATTGCAACCTAAGTCGGCTATCCTAGGAACGTCCGCGAAAATTAAAGCTTCGCGCCAAGCCTACGAGTTTACGGTCTGGAACGCCTTTGTCAAACCGCCCCACCTCCAGTCGCCGCGCATCACCGCCGTCGGCAGTCATGCCGTCCTCGGTCCCGACCCGTGAGGCGATTCTCGCCTGCCTGCGTGAAGCCGATACCCCTCTGACCGCGCAAGAACTCGGCGAGCGGCTTTCCGTCTCCGAAGCGGCGCTGGACGTCCTCGGAAAGCGCCTTGCTGCAATGGAGCGTGACGGGCAACTGTTGCCCAACCGCAAAGGCGTTCTTTTGCTTGCGAGTAAGCTTGATTTCGTACCGGGCAGGGTTTCTGGACATCGCGATGGGTTTGGCTTTTTGATTCCCGACGATGGTGGTCCAGACATTTTTTTGACCCCCCGAGAAATGCAGAAAGCGATGCATGGCGATCGCGTCTTGGTCAAACGGACTGGGTTCGATCGTCGTGGCAAGCCCGAGGGGACAATTGTCGAGGTCACTGAGCGTGCAAACCGACGCCTGGTTGGCCGACTGCTTTCCGAACGCGGTATTACCGTTGTTGTTCCTGAAGACCAACGGATCAAGCACGACATTCTGATTCCGCCGGGCGAGCCGACTGCCGCCCAACCAGGGCAGGTGGTCACCGTCGAAATTCTCGAGCAGCCCTCGGGCTACACCCAGCCTATCGGGCGGATTGTTGAAGTCCTCGGCGAAATCGATGACCCCGGAATGGAAATCGAAATTGCGGTGCGCAAGTTCGATGTGCCGCATCAATTTCCCACCGACGTATTGGCGCTTGCCGAGAGCCTTCCAGATTCGGTTCGCACCACCGACCTCCGCGATCGAGTCGATCTGCGCGACGTCCCTCTCGTGACAATCGACGGCGACGATGCCCGCGATTTCGATGATGCCGTTTACTGCGAACCTTGCGAGATCGGGACGGGCAAGACTCGGCGTAAGTCCGGTTGGCGTCTATTAGTGGCCATCGCCGACGTCGCTCACTACGTTCGGCCTGGTGATGCGCTCGACCGTGAGGCGCTGGCGCGCTCCACCTCGGTCTATTTTCCCCGTCGGGTCATTCCGATGCTGCCGGAAAAGCTCTCCAATGGTCTCTGCTCGATCAATCCGCAGGTTGAACGCCTCGTGTTGGTCTGTGACATGGTTATCGATGATGCGGGCGTCTGTCGCGGGTATCAGTTCTATGAAGCTGTGATGCTCTCGGCCGCCCGGCTGACTTATGACGAAGTCTGGAACATTTTGTCGGGACGCGACGCTCAGGCCAGCCGCCGTCGGGCTGAACTGGTTCCCCATCTCAACAATCTTTACGCCTTGTATCGAGTCCTCTCGAAGGCGCGGATTGGTCGGGGAGCCATCGATTTCGATACGGTTGAAACCAAAATCGTGGTTGATTCAGCGGGTCGGATCGAGAAGATCGTTCCACGCACACGAAATGATGCGCACAAGTTGATTGAGGAATGCATGCTGGCGGCAAACGTCAGTGCGGCGGATTTTGTTCATCGCGGCAAACACCCCTGTCTCTATCGGGTTCATGAAGGCCCGACACCTGAAAAGCTCGCCACCCTGCGCGAATTTCTGCGAAATCTCGGATTGTCACTGGGTGTATCCGGCGAGCCAGAGCCGGGTGATTACGCGCGCCTGACAGAGAAGATCCGAGACCGCCCGGACGCGTCTCTCCTGCAGACCATGTTGTTGCGATCAATGCAGCAGGCGATTTATTCGCCTGATAACGCTGGGCACTTTGGGCTGGCCTATGCCGCCTATGCGCATTTCACATCCCCGATCCGACGCTATCCTGACCTGGTGACTCACCGCGCAATCAAAGCACTGATCCGTGGTGAGCGCCATGAACCCTTCATTGCCCAGGACAGCGATTCCTTGCTGCCACTCTCGCGTGGACGCCGAAGCTCCGAAAGCGCGATGAAGGCCAAGCGGGAGGCCGTTGCATTGGACGTACCCGGAAGTTCTGCTCGACCCGACCGGCCAGCCGTGACCGATCGCTGGCAACGTCTTGGGTTGATCTGCTCAGCCAACGAGCGACGCGCCGATGACGCTTCCCGAGACGTTGAGGCCTGGCTCAAGAGTCAGTACATGCGCAATCATGTTGGCGAGCAGTTTTCTGGTCGAATCACTGGCGTCGCGACTTTTGGTGTTTTTGTGACCCTCGACTCCATGTATGTCGAGGGTTTGGTTCATGTTTCGGAACTTGGGACGGATTATTTTCAATATAGTGAAACGTCCCATGAACTCCGTGGTGAGCGAACGGGCGTGCGCTATCGGCTGACCGATCCGATCGAGGTTCAGGTCGCGCGGGTGGATCTTGAAGCTCGCCGGATAGAATTTCGGTTGGTCCCCAAAAAAGAGACGACGAGGTCAGTGATCGAGAGCGCGACATCACGTCCGCTGCGCGATGGCGCTGCGAAGTCTCTGGATGTTCCGCCGGAGCGTGTCGCAAAGCGAGCGGTCAAACGGGTCAAGGGAAAGCCCGCGGCTGTCGCGAAGGTCCAGGCCGAGCGAAGGGTGGCTGCTTCGGGTGAGCGCAAGGCGCGGCGTAACGCGCGCAGGTCAAAGTGACAAAGACTTTTCTTCTGATGGCATGATCAGGTACGGATGCTGATTTACGGATTTCATTCGGTCGGTTCTCGATTGCGTCGGGATCCGGCTGGTGTAAGCGAGCTCTATGTGGATGCTCGGCGAGACGACGGGCGAATTCGCGACCTCATTACGCTGGCTGCCTCTGTTGGGGTAGCCGCTCGCCCGGTGCCGGCCGCTAGGCTGGACACCTTGTGTCCCGACGGGCGACATCAGGGCGTTGTTGCGATGGCCAGCGCGCCCGAACCCGTTACCGACCTTGATGCGTTGCTCGACGGGTTGCAGGGCCCAGCGCTACTTCTGTTGTTGGATGGGGTCACCGACCCCCGAAATCTTGGCGCCTGTTTGAGAGTTGCAGATGGGGCGGGTGCTCACGCAGTTATTGCACCCAAAGACAGGGCCTGTTCTCTCACCGATGTGGCTGTCCGTACCGCAGCAGGTGCCGCCGAAAACGTCCCCTATGTCATGGTGACCAACCTTGCTCGGACCGTCGTTGAGCTTCAGGATCGCGACATTCGGGTGATCGGAACAGCCGACCAGTCTGAGGTAAATTTGTGGGAAGTGGAACTGACGCCCGCAACCGCATGGGTTTTGGGTGCGGAGGGGTCGGGGCTTCGGCGGTTGGTGCGTGATCGATGTGATGAGGTGGTGTCGATCCCGATGGCGGGTCAGGTTGAGAGTCTGAACGTGGCGGTTGCATCGGGCATTGTCCTTTACGAGTCATTTCGACGGCGCTCAGTTCAGGCGCCTTAGCCTCAGCCTCAGCCTCAGCCTCAGCCTCAGGCTCAGCCTCAGGCTTAGTTCAGGCGTCGCAGTTCAACGGGCGGTACCTGCATCAAACGGCGGTACTTGGTGACCGTTCGTCGGGCGACCTGAATGCCCTGTGACGCTAGCTGGTCAGCCAGACGGACGTCAGATAGTGGTGCTGCGTGGTCTTCGGCGGTAATCATTTCGCGAAGTAGCGCCCGAATGGCGGTGGCTGAGCAGGTCCCACCGGTATCGGTATCGAGTTCACGGGAAAAGAAATGGCGGAACTCGAACATACCGCGAGGGGTCGACATGTATTTGTTGCCGGTAGCCCGCGAGATCGTTGATTCGTGGAGGTCGAGTTCGATCGCAATGTGACGCAGTCCAAGCGGTTTCATGGCAACGTCGCCATAGTCGAAGAAATTCTTTTGGCGCGCGACGATGGTCTCTGCGACACGAAGAATCGTGGCGAATCGTTGTTCGGTATTGCGTACCAACCATCGAGCTTCCTGAAGTTGCTGGCCGAGTTGTGCGTGACTGGCGTCGCGTGCCCGACGAAAAATTTCCGCATAACGCCGGTTGACACGGATAGTCGGTAGAACCGCGGGATTAATGGTGGCCACCCATTGCTGGCGATGACGTCTGACGATCACGTCGGGAACCACATAGCGGGCATCGGCTTTGGAAAAAGCGGCACCGGGGCGGGGGTTCAAGCGGCGTATCTTGGCGTGCGCCGAACGCAGGGCAGGTTCATTGCAACCGACAGCTTGTTGGAGCCGCGCGAATTCACGACGGGCAAGCGCGCCCAAGTGGTGAAGAGCGATCGTGAGTGCGATTTCGCGTTCCGGACTGGGCGGTTGCTCACGAAGTTGTATTGCCAGACACTCGGAGAGGTCCCGGGCACCGACGCCTGCTGGGTCCATGTTTTGGATCAATTTGAGGGGGGTAAGGAACTCCTCGGGCTCAGTTTGAGGCGTGAGTGTGGAGACCTGCGCGAGTTCCTCCAGGGACTGCCGAAGGTAACCGTCTTCGTCGAGCGCTTCGATGATCAGGCCAGCCATTTCGAGGTCCCGGGAATTTAGCCTGACGCTCAGCAGCTGCTGCTGCAAGTGATCGCGCAGCGAGGTCGTTGTTTCGGCCCAATCGGTCCAGTCGCTTTCTTCTGAATCCTGACCGTTACCGGACCGTTCGGACTGGACATCGAAATCGAAGCGCTCTTCGAGGCCTTCCCCGGCACTTGGGGAGTCGCTGAACGATCGGATTCTTCGGCGTCAGCCCCCGGTGCCGGATCGCCATGGGGGTCATCTTCTTCGAGAAATGGATTGCTCCCGATGGCCTGCTGGAGTGCCTGCTCGAATTCCATTGCGGAGAGTTGCAGGAGTTTGACCGACTGTTGCAGTCGAGGTGTGAGGGCCAGTTGTTGACGGGCCCGTAAGTCCATTCCAATCATGCCCATAAGGGGTCTCCGTCGGTTGCGCGAAGAGCACTAGAGCAACTGTCGTTCCTGGCTGCGCTTAATTCGAATGTCAACTTCGTCACGCTCCAACAGGGGGTTGCTGACCGATCATGTCGAGCTTCTAGTTGAACACTCGTGCCGACGGGGAGCCCCGCGACGCATTCACCAAAAGGATCCCGATGGCCCATGCGTTGGTTGTTGACGCAGATCTCGAGATTCAACGTTGTCTGTCCGAAATCGTTCGCGGCGAGGGCATGACGCTTAGCCTCGCAGATTCGGTTCGGAAGGGCCGTATCGAAATTGGCCGACATCGACCCAACATTGCATTCATTAATCAAAGCCTTCCCGATGGGGAGGGGCTCACGTTGATTTCTGATCTTCCCGGCCGAGAACAGACGGCTACGGTCTTGATGGCTGCCAAACCATCGGTAGAGACCGCTTTATTGGCTTTGCGGGCCGGTGTGTTCGATTTTTTGCCCTTGCCGCTCGAGCTGAAGCGGGTGCACCAGGCGCTGGCTTCGGTGGGCGTGTCCCCCGAAGCTGCGCCGCTGGGGGCTGGCATTGGCACCGATTGCTCGGCCGAACCTGGTTGGTTCGGTAGCTTGTTGGGTCGATGTCCAGCCATGACGGCTCTGTATGACCAGCTGGCGAGGGTCGCGCCGACCTCGGCGACCGTGTTGTTAGTCGGCGAGAGCGGCACCGGAAAAGAACTCGCTGCCCAAACCATTCACCGTTTGAGCCGTCGTTCTCGGCAGCCATTTTTCCCGCTTAACTGTGGAGCCGTTTCAGCACAATTGATCGAAAGTGAGCTTTTTGGCCACGAGCGGGGCAGTTTTACAGGCGCCGATCGTCAACACAAGGGCTTCTTTGAACGCGCGGATGGCGGCACCATTTTTTTGGATGAGGTCACCGAGATGCCGCTCGAGCTGCAGGTCAAGCTGCTTAGGGTTCTCGAAACTGGTGCATTTACCCGGGTTGGCAGTGTCCAACCCATTCAGACGAATGTGCGACTGATTTCGGCCACTAACCGAATCCCCGAGCAGGCCGTCCAAGCTGGCAAGCTTCGGGAGGATTTGTACCATCGTTTGAATGCATTTCCGGTTCGGTTGCCGCCACTTCGCGAGCGCGTTGAGGATATCGAACTTCTTGCGTCGTATTTTCTTTTGGAGCTCAATCGAAGCGAGGGCGCGCAAAAACGGTTTGGAGATTCAGTTCTCGCTCGTTGGAAGGTCGCTTCCTGGCCAGGCAATGTTCGGCAATTGAAAAACGCGGTTCAAAGGGCCTTCATCCTGGCGGATCAGTTTCTGACTGCGGAGGAACTCCCGATCGACGACGAGACGGGCACCGAACAATCTGCGTTACACCAAGAGCCGAGGGTCGGGAGTTCTCTCGGGCTTCCGCCAGGAGGCGGTTTTTCGAACGACCGGCGAGGCGTTGTCATCCGTATCGGAACGTCGATTGATTCGGCTCAACGTCAGTTGGCGCTTGCTACCTTGGTCCAGTGTGCTTGGGTTGAGGATCGCGCGGCAGCCATGCTGGGGATTTCCCTCGAGCATCTCGCCAAACTGGCCGGCGATAGTCGTCTGAATCAGCCGAATCGATAGTCCTTGCGGGGAACGCCACTTGCTCCCGATGGGTTTGAGCAATCCGCTTTTACGAGATCCTATCCATGGAAACCAACACCCCGCACGCGTCCGCCAAACTACTTGTGCCCGCCGAAGGCCCTCCCGAGCATGCCAATGGCTCCGCTCAGGCTAGGAAACACCGCGCGCACCGCACGGTCAATCGCCTGGCGACTGTTGTGCACGAGGCCGCCGATCAAGTTGTTGCTCGTGGTGAGGCTTGGCAAGCCATACAAGACCGACTCGTGGCTCAAACTCGCGAGCGGGTTCGCCAGCGCCCCTTGGCGATTGTCGGCATTGCAATCGCAGTGGGTTTTCTGATGAGCCGGCTGATGCGGTAGTTTGTGTTGCGGTCGTTTGATGCGATCGTTTCACGAGGCAGTTGAATGCTCGTGTTGTTGTAACGTCGTTGCAGAACACCATCCGCTGGTTGTGCGGTTTGCTTTAAGAGCGCCATTTTCTCGCAGGGCTTGGTAGACTCCGTAATCCGGATAGATGACCAGAGCGGTGAATACCCTCTTCATCTGGGCATGGAAACCTCGATTGGGACCATTGTTTGGTCCTCAGTCTGAGTTTCGTGCCCTTTCACGATGGTGTTGCGTTTCACGGGCGTAATCGCTGAGCGATTCCAGCCCTGCAACGGCTCACCATTGGCTTTGGCCTCCCCGCTCGAGCCTCCTTAAGTTGATTTCCGGTGCCTTGTTGCGCGGTTGACCGGAGAACTACATGGACGTGTTGTTGGGGTTGATGAGAATCATTGATCGGGTAACCGACCGTTTCGCAAGCATCGCGATGTGGGCGATGGGCGCGTCTTGTTTTATCAGCGCCCTGAACGCAGTGGTGCGATATGGCTTCAATTACAGCTCCAATGCGTACCTAGAGATTCAGTGGTATTTGTTTGCTGCGTGCGTAATGCTCGGGGCTTCGCAGGTGCTCCGTGTCAATGAACACGTCCGCGTTGACGTGTTTTATGGCCAGTACTCCGGTCGGGTTCAGGCCTGGATTGATCTCCTCGGGCTCCTTTTTTTCATGCTGCCATCGATGGCCGTCATGATCTATTTTGCACTACCGCTTTTTTTAAAGATGTACGCAAGTGGCGAGGTTTCGAGCAATGCGGGTGGCCTGATCCGCTGGCCAGCGATGTTGATGCTGCCACTCGGCTTTAGTCTGTTGTTCGCCCAAGGCATCTCTGAGGCTATCAAGAGAATGGCCTGGTTGATGAACCGGTACGAGTCAGAGTTTCACTACGAGAGGCCCCTCCAATGACGATGGATATCTTTGCCCCGTTGATGTTTGCGGGGCTCGTCGTTACCTTGCTAATTGGGTTTCCGGTCTCCTTTTCATTGACGGCGCTTGGGCTCGGTTGCGGGTTTTTTGCGGTTCACATGGGGTGGTTTCCGGCCTCCTTCATGACCGCGCTGCCCCTGAACGTTTTCGGCATTTTGTCGAATGAGTTGTTGTTGGCCATTCCTTTTTTCACGCTGATGGGGACCATCCTTGAGCGCTGTGGTCTGGCTGAAGACATGCTGGACTCGATGGGGCAGTTGTTTGGTCCAGTCCGAGGCGGCCTTGGCTACTCGGTCATCATCGTTGGATTCATTCTCGGAGCAATTACGGGTACTGTCGCCGGCCAGGTGATCGCCATGGCCATGATTTCTTTGCCCGTGATGATGCGTTGGGGCTACAACATGCGCTACGCCACAGGTGTTCTGGCGGCGTCTGGGACGATCACCCAGTTAGTTCCGCCGTCGCTGGTTCTGATCGTGTTGGCCGACCAGCTTGGAAAGCCGGTTGGCGATATGTACAAGGGGGCTTGGGGGCCGTCGATCCTGCAGGTACTCTTGTTCGCGCTTTACACCTTTCTGTTATCGAGGATCCTCCCCTCGCACGTGCCTGGCGTGCCTAAGGAAGCACGCACGCTCGACGGTTGGGCCCTTTGGATGAAATGCCTGCGCGGCATTGTTCCGTCTGCTGTCCTGATCATTACCGTCCTCGGTAGCATGGGGGGCCTGCCCGGTCTTGATACGGCCGTTGCGACTCCAACCGAGGCTGGTGCGATGGGAGCCGCCGGCGCGTTTATTCTCGCAGCGATCCATAACCGGTTGAGTTTTGACCTGTTTAAGCAGGCCCTACTCAACACCATGCGGATTACCGCAATGGTGGTTTTCATTCTGGTCGGCTCGCGGGTCTTTTCGCTTGTTTTCCAGGGTGTTGATGGTGGCATCTGGATCGAGCATCTCTTATCCGGGCTGCCTGGCGGTCAGTTGGGTTTCCTGATTGTCGTTAATATTTTTATTTTCTTCCTGGCGTTCTTTCTCGATTTCTTTGAGATCGCGTTCATCATCATTCCGTTTCTCGCGCCTGTCGCCGCCAAACTCGGGATCGATCTTGTCTGGTTCGGCGTGATGATTTGCGTGAATATGCAAACCAGCTTCATGCATCCGCCGTTCGGCTTCGCCTTGTTCTATCTTCGCGGTATCTCCGACACGCTGCACCGTAATGGCTCCCTACCTCGCAAGGTGGAATCAAGAGACATTTACCTCGGAGCGATCCCTTTCATCGTTATTCAGTTGCTGCTCGTGGGTGTGGTGATTTTCTTCCCGCAGACTGTGACGGTGTTCCTGGATAAAGAAAAGGTACTCGATCTTGATAAAGCGATCGAGCAGTTGCAGGATATTCAAAATAAACCAGAGGAAACGAGTAACTCGAATTCCTCAAATGTCTTGAGCGATCCGCTCAGTCCTCCTGGAGCCTCCGGTGATTCGGCTGGCAATCCGTCAGGAAATGCGTCGGCTGATAAGCCAGGGGATTCGTCAGCCGACGATGCGATGGAAGCCCTGCGTCGATCGATCGAGCAGGATAAGCTCAAAAAGTAGAGTGATAAAAAACGCGCCAGCGGATTTAACTCCGATGGCGCGTTGATTGAGCGCGCTATTTACTAAGCGCGCTATTCACCCCAGTTCTTTACAGTCGAGCCGCTTGCATGAAGTCGTCATTCGCAGCTTCGGTCAGGCGGAACCATAGGTTTGAGTCGCGGCGGAAGTTCGAAAGATCAGTGTAGATCTTCTTCCAGTTCGGGTTGGTATCAGACAATTCGCTGTACAGACCCATCGCCTCTTTAAAGGCAGCGTCCATCATGTCTTTCGGGAACTTGTAAAGCTTGGTGCCACCAGCCACCAGACGCTTCAGCGCGGCCGGATTGCGGGAGTCATACTTCGCCAGCATGTCGGTGTGTGCGTAGGCAGCGGCGTTTTCAATGATTGCCCGATATTCTGGCGACAAGGCCTCGTAAGCTTTGATGTTGACGTGCAGGTCGATATTGGGACCTGGCTCCCACCAGCCCGGGTATGCGTAGAGAGGGGCCACTTTGTGCAGGCCAAGGCGCTCGTCATCGTAAGGGCCCACCCACTCGGCGGCATCGACAGTCCCTTTTTCGAGGGCTGAATAGATTTCACCGCCCGGGAGATTTACAGCGATACCACCAAGCCGCTCCCAAACTTTTCCTGGAAAACCCCCGGTACGGAACTTCACGCCCTTGACGTCTGCCAACGACTTGATTTCCTTACGCCACCACCCGCCCATTTGCGAGCCGGTATTCCCCATCGGGAACATCATGATGTTGTATTGCCGGAAAAATTCGCGCATGAGCGTCAGACCGTTGCCCTCGTAAAGCCAAGCAGTCATTTGACGCGCATTGAGGCCAAACGGGATGGTGCAACCCAGAGCAAAGACCGGATCTTTGCCAAAGTAGTAGTAACTAGCCGTTCCTGCGCACTCAACCGTACCTTGCTGGACGGCGTCAATCGTCCCGAATGCCGGAACGATCTCGCCCGCTGCGTGGGTCGAGATGACGAATTTCCCGCCGGTCATTTCGCTGACCTTTTTTGAGAACACGTCGGCCACGCCAAACAGGGTGTCGAGTGGCTTTGGAAAACTCGAAGTCATGCGCCACCGGATTTGTGCCTGGGCGCCGACAATGCCGGGAGCAACACCGGTCGCGAGGATCCCTGCGAGACCCGTGTTTTTGATGATTTGACGTCGATCCATCACGAACTTCCTTTAACTCAAAGATGAAGATTTCAGCGAACTTCTTATCCAGATTGTAGAGGGTTTGTCGGTGCGTTCGGCTCGCGCCTGACGGTTTGCAGGGATTTTTGGGACCCGTGTTTACCCTTGGTTTTAGACTGTTTTAAAGGGTTTGGCAGGTGATTCAGCCGGCCTCGGTCAATCGGATACGCGCTTTAGCAATCGCCGCCCGGACTTGAGTGGGCGCTGTTCCGCCGAGGTGCTGACGAGAATGGATCGATCCTTCGAGGGCAAGGACCACAAAAACATCCGCGCTGATTGCATGCGCGACCTTCGGTGCGAACTGGCGAATTTCATCGAGTTGAAGGTCGGTGAGATCCCGGCCCGAATCGACCGCGGCACGCACGGCCAAAGCCACTGCCTCATGGGCTTCCCGAAAGGGGAGTCCGAGCCGGACCAGATAATCAGCAAGGTCGGTCGCCGTCGAATATCCCCTGGTGGCCGCTTCGCGCATACGGGCCGCATGGACCGATATCCCCGGAACCAGTTCAGCGAAAATCGCGAGGGTGTCGATCACGGTGTCCGCAGCATCGAACAAGGGCTCCTTGTCTTCCTGATTGTCCTTGTTATATGCAAGCGGTTGCCCCTTCATCAGGGTGAGAAGACTAACCAGACTGCCGGTGACCCGACCGGTTTTACCCCGCGCGAGCTCTGGCACATCCGGGTTTTTCTTCTGCGGCATGATTGAACTGCCGGTGCAGAATCGGTCAGCCAGTTCAATGAAACCAAAGGCTGGGCTCGACCAGAGTACGAGTTCTTCGCTGAACCGCGACACATGGGTCATGATTAGCGCGGCATTGGCACAGAATTCGATTGCAAAATCGCGGTCGCTGACGGCATCAAGCGAGTTTTCGCAAACTTCTTCAAATCCAAGAAGGTTGGCAACCAGTTGGCGGTCAATCGGATAAGGGGTTCCGGCTAGGGCCGCTGCGCCGAGAGGAAGGCGATTAACCCGTTTGCGGCAGTCATGCATCCGTTCGGCGTCTCGACGCAATTGCTCGACATAGGCCATCAGATGGTGGCCAAAAGTCACGGGTTGAGCGACCTGCAGGTGGGTAAATCCGGGCATGACGGTATCGACATGCTGCTCGGCCAAATCGATCAGGGCACTTTGTAGCTGAACGAGCCAGTGCTGGGTCTCATCAATGCGCTCGCGCAACCAAAGTCGGAGGTCGGTGGCGACTTGGTCATTACGAGAACGACCCGTATGGAGGCGCTTACCGGCATCGCCAACCAAAGCGGTCAAACGGGCTTCGATATTGAGATGGACGTCCTCTAGGTCAATCGACCACCTAAACTGCCCGCTGGCGATCTCCTCTTGGATCAGGGCCATTCCGCGCTGAATATCTGCCAGATCACCGCTGGTCAGAATTCCGCACGAATGCAGCATGCTGGCGTGTGCGAGTGACCCCGCAATGTCTTGTAGGGCGAGACGCTGGTCAAATCGGACCGAGGCGGTGTAACGCTTCACGCGCTCGGTGATGGGCTCCGAAAAACGTCCCGACCAAGCGTCGGCTTTGTGCGAAAGTTGGTCTGTCATAGAGGCTCCTGAACGGATGATATAGGGCAACTCCCGGTGCAGCCCATTGTTCTCGCGCGCCCACGACCGATTTGAAACACCCAAGCCGCCTGAGCGCCGGCAGCCATCTCAGTCTGGACTCCTCGCAAGCGCGGCATTCTCTAACCACTCAGCGCCAAACCGAAGCCAGTCCAGCGCCACCCATCCGCTTCGTCGCCTTGTGGATGGCGCTGAGGCGACGGTATTACCAGATTGCTGCAATATCGGGGTGGCGCTTCGTGTAGTCCTTTTGCTGTTGGCCGGCATCGCGATAAGCGCCTTGTTGGTTGCCGAACATCTGGCCGCATGGTCGTCGCTACTGGTCGCAAACTTAAGCCTTGCCGCGGTCACCGCAGGCGGCGCATTGACATCTCTTTGCTTTTTGCGTCCCTTCGTCGTCGGTCGATCCCGAGTGCTTCAGTGGTCAGTTGGGCTCGGGGTTCCAGCGGCTTTTATGGGGCTGGCTGGCGCTGTGTCGATTTTTCTTGGCGCGGTGACGCCCCATGAACCCAAGCTTTGGATCGGTCTTCGCATGCTGGCCAGCGTTGCGGCGAGTTTCGCCATCCTGAACCACTTTCAGTTGCGGGCTAGGGCTTACTCCCCCTCGTTGTCTGAGGCTCGGTTGATCGCGTTGCAGGCCAGGATCAGACCGCACTTTTTGTTCAATAGTCTCAACACGGTGCTTGGCCTGCTGCGTTCAGATCCGCAACAGGCGGAGTCCACGTTGCAGGATCTGGCTGAGTTGTTCCGGGTCTTCATGCGCGACACCCGCGAGCTCGTGCCCTTATCCGCAGAAATCGAAACCTGCCGCCAATACCTCGCGATCGAAACCCTGCGGCTCAATCCCCGTCTTCAAGTCCGGTGGGCTTTGGCTGACCTCCCCATGGATGCCCTGGTGCCTTCCTTGCTGATTCAACCGTTGATCGAGAACGCGGTACATCATGGGATTGAACCCTTGGCGGTCGCGGGTCAGATCGAAATTTCTGGGCGCTTGATGGGTAATCGGATTCGCCTCGAAATCATCAACCCTTTGCCATCAAAAGGCTTGGGTTCGGGGCGAATGGGTAACCAGATGGCGCTGTCCAACGTGCGAGAACGATTAATGCTGCTGTTCGACATGGAAGCTGAACTCCGGATGGACACCCAAGGGGATCGGTTCCGCCTCACGCTTGATTTTCCCTACCGATCCGAACGCCGGGGGCGCCATGACTGAAACCAGTATTTTGATTGTTGATGATGAAGAGCCGGCGTGCCGACGCCTTCGTGAACTCCTTGCAGACTTGGGCGATGAATTCCCTCATCGCATCGTGGGTGAAGCGGGAAACGCATCGGACGCGTTGGCATTGATTGATTCACAGCGGCCAGGCATCGTCTTGCTCGACGTGCAAATGCCGGGGATGTCAGGCCTTGAACTCGCGCGCCATATGTCCGCACGTGTGCATGCCGAACCCGATCGTAGCCAGCCCCTCGTGGTGTTCGTGACGGCACATGACGAATTTGCCGTCGAGGCGTTCGAACTAAACGCGGTTGATTACCTCCTAAAGCCAGTGCGAGCTCAGCGCCTACTGGCTGCGCTCCGTCGAGCGCTCACCATTCGTCCCGCCGAGCACTGGCAGGCGATCGATCAATTGGCTCGCGCGACGCTCACCCGTCGCCGGCACCTCTCGGTGCATGAGCGTGGACGGGTGATTTTGGTGCCCGTTGAGCAGGTGATTTATCTCAAGGCCGAACTGAAATACATCACGGTCCGTACGGTCGAGCGTGAATACCTGATTGAGGAATCTCTCACCGCGCTCGAGGAAGAGTTCGGAGAACGCTTCGTTCGGATTCATCGCAATGCGCTGGTCGCCCGAGACTCCATTGGCGGGTTTGAGCGGGTAGCTCAGGTTGAGAGCGAGGGGGGGATCCGTATTGGCAGGTCGTCTTACGCGAAATCACTGAGCGGCTACCGGTCTCGCGTCGGCAATGGTCTATGGTCAAGGGGCTGGTGTCCTAGATCCCCGCGGCCGGGGGGCGGTGTAACATCGGGGCCCTTTGAACAAGAAGGGGATCGTGGTGCTGGAGTCTTCCACGAAGCGTGTCGTCATTGCCACCCGCGAGAGTCGGCTGGCGCTTTGGCAGGCCGAACATGTTCGGTCGTTGTTGTCGGTTGGTTTGCCTGATGGGGCCGTCACCTTGCTCGGGATGACGACTCAAGGCGACCAGATTCTTGATCGTGCGCTGCACGAGGTCGGTGGCAAGGGCCTGTTCACCAAGGAACTTGAGACGGCGTTGATGGATGGGCGCGCCGATCTTGCGGTGCACTCCCTTAAGGATGTTCCGATGCAGTTGCCCGAGGGCTTCTCGCTGGCTGCGATCTTGCCCCGTGAGGATCCGCGAGACGCCTTCGTTTCGCCCGTTTATGCGTCGTTTGAGGCCTTGCCTGCCGGTGCAAGAATTGGGACGTCGAGCTTGCGTCGCGCCTCTTTGCTGCGAGCCCGGTTTCCGCACTGTGAAGTTCTCCCGCTCCGCGGGAACCTCGATACTCGGCTGGTCAAGCTCGATCGGGGTGAGTTTGACGCGATTGTGCTGGCGGCTGCGGGGTTAAAGCGCCTGGGTCTTGCCGACCGAATTCGCGCTGTTATTCCGCCGGTCGACAGCCTGCCGGCGCCGGGCCAGGGGGCTTTGGGGATCGAAATTCGGTCGGATCGCGAGGATATGGCTGCGATGCTATCGACGCTTGAAGACCGCGATACCCGATTGGCGGTTACCGCTGAACGCGCGGTTTCGCGGGCCTTGGGCGGGAGTTGCCGGGTTCCACTGGCTGCCTTCGCGACTCGAGAGGCGTTGGGCGGGTTGCGTCTAGAAGCCTTGGTCGCGTCGATCAACGGGGCAAGGATTGCCCGCGTGGTGCTTGAGACGAGCGAGGAGACCTTGGCGGCGGCGGAAGCGCTCGGCGAGCAGGCCGCGCTTGCATTACGCGACCAGGGCGCCGAGGCGATTTTGGCGTCCTGAGCGCGAGTGCTGGGTTGATGACTTCCAGCGACCGGTTCGTCCTATTGACTCAGCCGGCGCCGAGAGTGGTCACCATCGCTGCCGGTTTGTCGCGACAAGGCTACGAGCCCCTGGTGCTTCCGTTTTCGACTCTCGAGACCGCCCCTTTTGTCGACGCCGTCGCGGTGGTTCGATCGCGGATTTTTTGTTCGCGTGATCGCGCCGCTCCAGAGGAGCCGACTTGGGATCTTGTTGTTTTCGTGAGTCCAAGTGCAGTCGTGGCTTTTCAGGGCGAGGCTCCATCGTCCGATCTGAGTCAATGGTCTGACGCCATTGCAGTGGCTACGGTGGGACCTGGGACCCTCGACGCCTTGACGACCGGAGGTTTAACACCGTCGGTACGCCGATTGGCTCCAAAGCAATCCCCCTGGGACGCTCGTTCATTGCTGGACTCAATTCTGGAGGAGGGCGTCAGACCCCGTCGGGTCCTGGTTATTGGAGGGTCGACGAGCGGGACCGATTGGGCAGCAGAATTTCTGGCAATGGGTATCTTGTGTGAATATCTGACGGCTTATCGCAATCATTTTTGCGAGCCCGACAGTGCAGCCGTCGAGCGTTTGTATGCACTCTGTCAGGAACAGGCTGCCTGGGTTGGAGTGGTAACCCAAGCACCAACGGCTGCCGCCCTGAATCGTCTTGCATCGGACTGGCCGATCAAGGTGCGGCGGTGGATGCATGCGCAGCCTTTTCTCACGATTCATCCCCGTATCGAGCAATCGTTGATCGATGCGGGTTTTCATTCGACTCAGCGAATCGCGCCGGGGGCGTCCGCTCTGCACGCCGCGTTATCATCGAACCTGTGGTCAACCCCCCGAAAATCCCCCTGACTGAAGGCAGTGCTGCGCCCGCAATGGCGGGGCCGGATGAGAACCGCCCCGGCCAAATCTTTGGCGCTGGCGTTGGTCCCTGCCGGCGATTGACCGGCCACTCCTGCTTTCGGCGATTGCGGTTGCCTTGACTCTGCTCGGTGGATGGTGGGTTGCGAAGCGTGCAGAGGTCGTTGAGCGCGAGGTGGTGCGTCGATTGCAGGGGGCGGAAAGGAATCTCGCAGATACGGGTTCACAGTTGCGGCAGGCCACGGACGCGCTGCGCGATTCTCAAAATCGGCTTGCGGCACTTGAGGCCAAACTGAGTGATTCGGTGGCGCAGCAGGCGCAACTCGAACGGCTTTATCAGGAACTGGCGCAATCACGTAACGATGCGGTGTTGGCCGAGGTGGAGTCAACAATGGTGTCGGCGTCTCAACAATTGCAATTGGGCGGGAATGTGCGCGCGGCGCTGCTTGCACTTCAGGAGGCGGACGCGAGGCTCGACCGAATCCGACTACCCCCGCAATCGCCGATCCGGCGGGCTGTGGCGGCCGATCTGGTGCTATTGCGGCAAGCTGAGGCGGTGGATGTGGGCGCGCTTGCGGCAAAACTCGAAACGATCTCTGAGGGCATCGACAAGATGCCCTTGTTATCGGAGCCTCGGGTGCCGGGCAAGCCCGATGGCCGAGCGAGCCCTCAGGTGAAGAAGCCTACGGCAACAATCGCTGAAGCGTCGGGATCGGCGTCGGGATCGCCGTTGGAATCAGCGTCGGATAGCCGGCTTAGCCCAGCCCGGATCGCTGCATTACTTGGCCTGGGGCCTGAGGGATGGACGAGGCGTCTTGCCGATTGGTCGCTCGTTTTTCAGGAACTTGGCCATTGGGTGCGCGTGCGCCGAATTGACCGGCCAGATGCGATGTTGCTAGCGCCCGAGCAGGCCTGGTTTGTCCGCGAAAATCTCAAGCTGCGACTTGCCCAGGCCCGTTGGGCGTTATTGACCCGAAACGATGTTGTTCTCCGCTTTGATCTCGAGCAGGCTGCTGAAACGCTCGAGCACTGGTTTGACCGCGACCAGGGTTTGGTTGCGCAGGCCATCCTGACCCTGGGTCAGATTCGTTCGGTCAGCAGTAACGTCCCGTTGCCCTCGATTCATCAGAGTCTCTCCGCGATCCGATTGGTGCGGGCTGCCCGCGAGCCAGGCTAGGTTCGCGATGCGTTGGTTAATCTGGTCGATGTTGCTTTTCGCAGTCGCGGTGGCGGTGGCCCTACTCGCGCGCGTCAATATCGGCAACGTGTCGATTCTCTGGCCGCCTTATCGGGTCGATGCTTCGGTCAATCTGGTTGCCCTTATCCTGACCGTGGGATTTGTGTTTTTTCACCTGTTCCTGATCGGAATTCGGCGTGCGCTGGAGTTGCCCGGTCGAGTACGCGAGTACCGAGAACGCCGCCGCGCACAGTTAGCAACCAATGCCCTGCGCGATGCGGTATTGGCATTTTTTGAGGGACGATTCGGTCGTAGCGAGCGCATGGCGCAGACGGCTCAAGAGGTTCCGGCATTGGCTGGGACAGCGGCATTAGTTGCGGCACGCGCGGCGCATCGTCTGCAGGAATTTAGTCGCCGTGATGCCTGGCTGAATCGGGTCTCCGACGATGCCAGTTTGCAGCAGGCCCTGCTGATGACCCGCGCTGAGTTGGCGGTGGAGGAACGTCGGGCCGAGTCCGCGATCGAGGCACTGACTGCGATGCAAGCGGGTGGTGCGCGGCATCTCTACGCTCAACGCGTGGCGTTGCGGGCGTATGAGCAGGCCGGAAATTGGTCGGCAGTGTTGCGAACCCTGCGTTCGTTGGACAAGCGCGATGCGCTGCATCCGACGGTGTCTATGCGGTTACGGATTACGGCCCATACCTCGGTGTTTGACGCCGCCACCGACGATCTGGCTTTGGTGCGTCGACTCTGGAATGACGTCGCTGAACGAGATCGACAGGTCACACCGATTGCGGATGCGGCCGCCCGCGCATTTGCTCGGGCAGGGGACCGGGATGCCGCTTGCCGGATTATTGAAGCGGTACTTGAACAGGAATGGTCGTCCCGCCTCGGGGCTCAATATGCGCGGATCGAAGGGGTGGCGCCGCGCGATCGCTTGGCACGCGCCGAGCAATGGCGGGCGCGTTATCCAACCGAGAGCGGCTTACTCCTGCTTCTTGGTGAACTTTGTCTTCTTGAAAAGTTGTGGGGTAAAGCGCGCGAATATCTGACGCAAGCGTTACGCTTCGCCCCGGGGTCAGCGTCAATCCATGGGGCGTTGGCCCGCCTGCATGAGGCCTTGGGCGAGGCGGCGCTGGCCGCGGAACACTGGCGCGCGAGTGCGATAGCAAGCGCTGAATCGGCGTCTGGGAGCAGGGGTGTTGGCTTGAGTATGTCGTCTCCACTCGGCGCACCGGTGGTGGCGCCGGGGTCGACGCCTGACGACTTGTTATCATCTCGCGCTTGAAATCTATCGCCGTATCGGAGTACCGCATGAATCTTGATCGAGTCGGGGCAGGGCATCGAGCCCCTGAGCACTTCAACGTGATTATTGAAATCCCGATGAATTCAGATCCGATCAAGTACGAGGTCGATAAAGAGACCGGTGCGATTTTTGTCGACCGCTTTATGGGCACGTCGATGCACTACCCCTGTAACTACGGATACGTGCCGAAGACAATCGCCGATGATGGGGACCCAGTCGACGTCCTGGTGATTACACCATTCGCATTGATTCCAGGAGTTGTGGTGAGTTGCCGCCCGATTGGCGTCCTCAAGATGGACGACGAGGCCGGTGGCGATGCGAAGTTACTGGCGGTGCCAGAGGACAAGATTCTCCCGATCTACACCCATTGGCAAAAGCCTGAAGATCTCAACCCGTTGCGTCTGAAAACGATTCAACATTTCTTTGAGCACTACAAGGACCTTGAGGCCGGCAAGTGGGTCAAGGTACATGGTTGGGAAGGCCCCGAATCCGCCAAGCAAGAAATTGTCGACGGAATGCGTCGCTACGAAGCCACTCTCTAGCCACCTCCTGGGTTGAGCAACCCCGGACGGAGCAGGGGGACGATCAGCAACGCGACGATGTTGATGATCTTGATGAGGGGATTGATCGCCGGACCAGCGGTGTCCTTGTAGGGATCGCCGACCGTATCCCCCGTCACGGCGGCCTTGTGGGCCTCGGACCCCTTGCCGCCAAAGTGCCCCTCTTCGATATATTTCTTGGCATTGTCCCAGGCGCCCCCGCCAGTGCACATGGAAATGGCCACAAAGAGCCCAGTGACGATGGTGCCCATTAAGAGGCCACCCAAGGCCTCGGGCCCAAGTAACAGGCCAACGGCTACCGGCACCACGACCGGCAGGAGTGAGGGCAACATCATTTCGCGGATGGCAGCCGTCGTTAGCAGGTCGACCGCGTGGCCATATTCTGGCTGCGCGGTGCCTTCCATGATGCCTTTGATCTCCCGAAACTGCCGCCGTACTTCTTCGACAACCGCGCCGGCCGCTCGGCCGACGGCTGCCATCGCCATCGCTCCGAACAGGTAGGGGATCAGGCCTCCGATAAAGAGGCCAACGATGACTAATGGGTTCGAAAGATCGAAGACCACGTGGTGGCCGGTCGATTCGAGCGCGTGGGTGTAATCGGCGAAGAGCACGAGTGCAGCGAGCCCTGCGGATCCGATGGCATAGCCTTTGGTGACGGCCTTGGTGGTGTTGCCAACCGCGTCAAGCGGATCGGTGACTTGTCGAACATGCTCGGGTAGATTGGCCATTTCGGCGATTCCGCCGGCGTTGTCGGTGATGGGGCCATACGCATCCAGAGCGACGATGATGCCAGCCATCGATAGCATCGCCATGGCCGCGGTTGCGATGCCATACAGGCCGGCCAGTCCGTGTGCGGCCAGAATCGCCATGCAGACAAAAAGTACGGGCCATGCGGTGGAGCGCATCGAGACGCCAAGTCCAGCGATGATGTTGGTCCCGTGGCCGGTCGTGGAGGCTTGCGCAACATGTCTTACGGGGGCGTAGTCGGTGCCGGTGTAGTACTCCGTAATCCAGACCAGGGCGGCCGTCAGAATCAGTCCCACCGTCGCGGCCCCGAACAGTCGGATCTGACTACCCGTCTCCTGGATAGCGTTGTCTGGCATGACGGCCTGGGTGATGAAGTAGAAGCCAATCAGAGAAAGTACCCCGGCGACTGCAAGACCCTTGTAGAGCGCTGGCATGACCTGTTTCATACCAGGCGTTGCGCGCACAAACTGGCAACCGACGATGGAGGCGAGGATTGAAAAACCGCCCAGGGCGATCGGATACAACGCAGCCGCCTTGGGTGCAGCCGGCACCGCAAGAGCGCCCAGGACCATGGTGGCGATGAGCGTAACGGCATAGGTTTCGAAGAGATCAGCGGCCATTCCAGCGCAGTCGCCCACGTTGTCGCCCACGTTGTCGGCAATGACCGCGGGGTTACGGGGGTCGTCCTCGGGGATGCCCGCCTCGACCTTGCCAACCAAATCGGCTCCGACATCAGCGCCTTTCGTGAAGATGCCGCCACCCAGGCGAGCAAAAATCGAGATCAGTGACGACCCGAAGGCAAATCCCATCAGGGGCCTGAGCCGCTCCGATAGCTCGGTACCTGCCGCTGCGCCCGTCATGGCGCTACCAGTCTCGAGGTCGCGTGTGAGGACCCAGAACACCGCGCTGACGCCTAAGAGACCCAGTCCAACGACGAGCATCCCGGTGATGGCGCCGCCCCGAAACGCGACGTTCAGAGCCTCTGGTATACCCAGTGTGGCAGCCTGAGCAGTGCGTACATTGGCCCGCACGGAAACATTCATTCCGATGAATCCACACGCTCCGGAAAGAATCGCTCCGAGTGCGAACGCCCATGCGGTCGCCATTCCAAGCGCTGGAATCAACGCAAGGATCACGAAAAGGATCGCGCCAACGACGGCAATGGTTCGGTACTGCCGCGCGAGGTACGCGGCGGCGCCCTGCTGGATGGCCCCGGCGATGGATTGCATCCGGGCGTTGCCCGGGGAAAGCCCGAGAATCCAGCGGCGCTGAAAAAAGCCGTAACCAACGGCGGTCAGCCCGCATAGTGCCGAGAACTGCAGCGTCAGGTCGCTGGACATGGCGCGGTCTCCAAGAGGTCTCGTCCCTCATTGAAGCCCCCACAGTAGTGACTAGCGCCGGTCAAACCGCACAAGCTTCGGATTGCCTTAAGCGGTTTCTCCACGCGAATCGCGTAAGGGACTCCGCTCATCGAGTTCATCGAGGTAGTGCGCGACACCCGATCGTTCTCGATTTAACCAGCGTTCAATGGCGGTCTCAAACGCTGGATGGGATAACCAATGGTAGGACGATGTAGCCACCGGCAGCAGTCCCCGCGCCAACTTGTGTTCGCCCTGTGCGCCGCCCTCAAATCGCTGAAGCCCGCGCGCGATCGCCCACTCGATCGGCGCGTAATAACAACATTCGAAATGCAGGCAGGGGACTCGCTCCATCGCGCCCCAGTAACGTCCCCAGGCGTTGATGCCGTCGTGCGCGATCAGGCTGCTCGCGATCAGACGGTCCCCCGCGTGTGCGAGCACGAGCGCAAAGTGCTCGGGCATCGTATCGAACACCTGATTCCAAAATTCATGATTCAGATAAGGCGGACCACCATGTTCGTAATAAGTTCTCTCATAACAAGCGATGAAGAACGCGCGCTCTTCGGCGCGACTTTGAGCGACATCGACAACGCGTACGGTGACCCCAGCCTCGGCGACTTTGCGCCGCTCGGCACGAATTTTTTTGCGCTTCGGTTGCGCCATGGAATTTAAAAAGTCTTCGAAATCGGTCCAGCGGTCGGATTGCCAGTGAAACTGGACACCGTTTCGGCGCAGCCAATGGTCGCTGTGGTCAGCGTGGTCAGCGTGGTCAGCTTGGTCGGCTTGGTCGGCTTGGTCGGCTTGGTCGGCTTGGTCGGCTTGGTCGGCGTCGCTGGGTTGGTCTGGCTCCGATGGGGGTTCGGGCGCGATGGCCAGCGCGGCTTCGTCGGCTGCTTGCGGAAAGAGCAGGTGAACCGACGACAACTGCCCCGATCGGGCGACTATGGGCAGTGCTTTTGCGAGTGCTGCCCGCACGTCCGCGTTGCGCGCAATTAATCGCGGACCCGCCACGGGTGTGAATGGGATGGCGGCCACGAGCTTGGGGTAATACGGAATCCCATTACGTTGATGGGCGTTCGCCCATGCATGATCGAAGACGAACTCGCCCCATGAGTGGTCTTTGGCATAAAGGATGGCCGCGCCCATGAGGGTGCCATCGTCGCTTCGCAATAGCAGGTGTAAGGGCGTCCAACCGGTCTCGGGGCTGGCCGAGCCACTCGATTCGAGGGCGTCGAGCCACTCGTGCCGAACGAAGGGATGACCGAGGGGGCAGACGGCGCTCCGATCGGCTGCATCAGCCTGAATCAGCTCAGCCCACTGCACCCGATCCAAGTCGGCGATACGTCCGACGATCTCCGTGCGATATTCTAGGTCTTTCAATGTCGAACCGTTCACGATGAATCCGCGCTCCCGCGTT
>RFVZ01000500.1 GCA_009922405.1 Betaproteobacteria bacterium | reverse complement strand
GGGCGCTTGGCTGCAAAGGGGTGATCGATGGTACTGAGAACTTTCGCTTTGACAGGGTCGACAACCGTGGCAATGATTTTTTCCCGAATGAAATTGGCCGCGGTCGCATTGGCCGCCTCATCGAGCAGCAGGTCGTCAAAGGTCGCGCGGAACTGTAGGCCTCCCTTTTGCCAGGCAGCCTCGTAAATAGATTGCCGATCGGCTTCTTCGGTCTGCGCGGCGCGACGATCGGCGATCCTGAATGGATGGGCGTTCGTGTTGGTGTTCATGGTGTGGCGGATCTCGTCCGAATTCTGCTTTGCGTACTGCTTGAATTCGGGCGTGAGCGGTGCATTGCGCGCTGGGATGCTGTAGTTCGCCGTACGCTGAAATACGGTGAGGTGGGCCGCTTGCTCGGCGAGGACTGGAATCGCCTGAATGCCAGTTGATCCGGTGCCAATGACGCCGACGCGCTTACCGCTGAAATCAACGCCTTCGTGCGGCCACTGCCCGGTATGAAACCATTCGCCACCAAATGTGTCCAAGCCCGGCATGTTTGGGACGTTCGTACTCGACAGGCAACCGACCGCCGTAATCAAAAATCGCGCAGTAAACGTCGCGCCCTGCTGGGTAGTCACGACCCAGTGTTGCTGGTCTGCATCGAACCGGGCCGACTGAACGCGGGTGTTGAGCTGAATGTCATCCCTCAAGCTGAAGCGATCTGCGACGTGATTGAGGTAACGAAGAATTTCAGGCTGCTGAGGATAACGTTCGGACCACTCCCACTCGTCGATCAGTTCTTTCGAAAAGTAGTACATGTAGGAATGGCTTTCGGAATCACATCGTGCCCCGGGGTACCGGTTCCAGAACCAGGTCCCGCCGACCCCGTGGCCCGCTTCAAGCACTCGCGCCCTCAGGCCGAGGCGTTCGCGCAGGCAGTACAACTGGTACATGCCAGAGAACCCGGCGCCAATAATGATGGCATCGAGCATGGTGGGTTCGTTCGCACTCTGAAGCGGTTGATCGGTTTTCATGCCGAAATCATAGCTGACCCGATCCCGCGAGGGAGCGTAACCTGTGAGCTTGCTCCCGAATGTTTGGTCTCAGGCTACCCATGCGGTGAGCGGGCTAGCAGGAACCGACGAGATAATTACAAACCGGCGAGGAAGGCAGCGAGCGCTTCGTTGGTGGCGGCCGGCGCCTCTTGTTGAACCCAGTGTCCAATTCCGGGCAGGATCGTGGTACCCCTGAAGTCCAGGCAATGCGCGCCGGCCTTAGCGTAGGCGTCGACGCCGGGGACGAAGTTACGCACCGGGTCTAAAGCGCCTGCAATGAAACAGGCGGGTTGCGTCACGGGTTGGCCAGCAATGTTCGTCAGTTCGGTCACATCCAGCGTTTGCGCCCGGTAGCGATTAAACGCGCCACGGAAACCCGTTCTGGAAAACGTCGATGTGAACA
>RFVZ01000499.1 GCA_009922405.1 Betaproteobacteria bacterium | reverse complement strand
CGAGTTCATCGTCATGGTGTGCGGTGACGTGATGACGATGCCCGGCCTGCCCAAGGTGCCGTCGGCCGAGAAGATCGACGTCGACGACAGCGGCAACATCGTGGGCTTGTTCTGAGCGCTGACCGAGCAATAGTCGAACCAGAAGCCGGCGTGCACAACCCGGCGCCCGCACCCGCGCTGCGCTGCCTGGGCTCATTGCTGGGCTAAGCGGAGACGCTGCACGCGCAGGCCATCGACTTGAGGCTGGAGCGCGTGCAGCGCGTACGCAACGCGCTGGGCCGCTTTCTCCGACTTGCGCTCGTCAAGGTGGCGGGCACCCACGGCAACGGGTCGACCTGCGCGTCCTGAGTCGCGGCGGTGTTCAAGAGTGCAGAGAGGCCGGGTCAGTCCCCGTCGAATCGCGGTGACCGCGCAGCCGTCTGAACCGCAAATTCGGGCGCTCCAAACCGGCCGGTCGGGAAGGTTGGCAATTGGCCCACGCTTTGTCGGAAGCCGTTGCGGTATCCGATCGTGTGGTGGTCATGACTTCCAGGCCCGGGCGCATCGTGGCCGATATTCCCATTGATTTGCCACGACCGCGCTCGATCCGCGAGTTGCAAAAGGATCCGCATTTTCACGAACTTTATGCACAGTTATGGTCTCACCTGGAATCTGGCTGGAGCAAGCATGAAGGCTGAAGAGCTGCAATGGGGTGGCGCACACCTGGTGTTCATCGTTCTGATGCTGGCACTTGGCGAGTGGCTCACAGCTCACAGGTGGCTGGATCCTACGTTTGTGGGGCAGCCAAGTGGCGTCATCCAGTTTTTATGGAACAACTTCGCAACCGGAAAACTCTGGCTAGACATGGCCTGGACCATGGCGGGCACCTTGATTTCCTTCACGCTTGGCAGTGTGGCTGCCATAGCCGTAGGGTTACTGTTTGTCGGTTTTCCAAAGCTCGAGAAGTTCCTGGATCCTTATTTGAACGCGATGAATGTCATGCCACGCATCGCACTGGCGCCACTGTTCATTTTGTGGTTTGGCTTGGGTCTGGGCTCCAAGATCGCTGTGGGTTGCAGCTTGACATTTTTCATTGTTCTGTCGAGCACAGTGGCAGGCATTCGCGGTGTGAGCCAAGACCATGTGACGCTATGTAAGACCTTGGGGGCGAACGCTGTGACCATCTTCTTTCAGGTGACTCTGCCGGGAGCTGTACCAGTGATTTTTTCGGGACTTCGCTTGGGCCTGATCTATGCCCTTTTGGGAGTGATTGGAGCAGAAATCATTGCATCAGAAAAGGGTCTGGGCCAGTCATTGGCGTATTTGGGCTCGACCTTTGACGTTAACGGTGTCATGGCCCTACTTCTTGTGTTGGCGCTGCTTGGCGTGAGCGTCGTCCGCACAATGACATGGCTTGAAAAACGTTTGCTGCATTGGCAATGAGCAAATATTTATTTTAA
>RFVZ01000498.1 GCA_009922405.1 Betaproteobacteria bacterium | reverse complement strand
CCAGTCATGGCAAAGAAGATTGTTGGTTTTATCAAGTTGCAGGTGCCGGCTGGAAAAGCCAATCCGTCACCGCCGATTGGCCCCGCACTTGGTCAGCGCGGCCTCAACATCATGGAATTCTGCAAGGCGTTTAACGCCCAGACCCAAGGCGTTGAGCCTGGCTTGCCGTTGCCCGTGGTGATCACCGCGTATGCGGACAAGAGTTTCACGTTCATTCTCAAGACGCCGCCGGCCTCGATTCTGATCAAGAAAGCGGCCGGGATTCAGCGTGGTTCTTCCAAACCTCATGCAGAAAAAGTCGGCCGGATTACCCGGGCGCAGGCCGAAGCGATTGCGACCCAAAAACTTCCCGATCTGACCGCGTCAGATCTCGATGCAGCGGTGCGCACGATCGCAGGAAGCGCCCGCAGCATGGGTATCAACGTGGAGGGCTTCTAACATGGCAGCCAGTGCAACCAAGCGCATGAAGGCGCTTAAGGAACTGATTGACCGGCAAAAGCTCTATCCGGTGGCCGAGGCCCTGGCGTTGGTCAAGCAGACCGCCCGGGCCAAGTTCGATGAGTCCGTCGACGTTGCCGTTCAGTTGGGCGTCGATTCGAAAAAGTCGGATCAGGTGGTGCGCGGATCCGTCGTTCTGCCAGCGGGTACCGGAAAATCTGTTCGGGTCGCCGTTTTTACCCAGGGCGCCAAGGCCGATGATGCACGCAACGCCGGCGCCGACATCGTCGGCATGGAAGACCTAGCGGAACGCATCAAGGGCGGACAGATCGATTTCGATATCGTGATTGCGTCGCCCGATGCGATGCGGGTCGTCGGTGCGCTGGGCCAGATCCTTGGTCCCCGCGGCCTAATGCCGAACCCCAAGGTCGGTACCGTCACGCCGGACGTTGTGACAGCGGTCAAGAACGCCAAAGCTGGTCAGGTTCAGTACCGCACCGACAAGGGCGGCATCATTCACGCAACGATCGGTCGGGCCTCGTTTGAGCCGACCGCCTTACAGAGCAATTTGTTGGCCTTGATTGAGGCGCTCAACCGTCAGCGCCCCACCAATGCCAAGGGGGTTTACCTGCGCAAGGTCGCGCTGTCGAGCACGATGGGGGTGGGCGTTCGCGTCGACACCCAATCGCTCTCGGCGGCGTCGGTCTAACCGCAATCACAGCACTTTGGGCCGCTGCCTCGGTTTCAGTCTTGGGCGCCGCAAGGTGAGCAGGACTGCAATTGGAGTGACGGGTTATCAAAGACCGCAGGGGGATGGAGATCCTCAATGGCGTTCAATCAATCCTGAATCTGCTCTCGGGCAGAAACGAGACGCGGTGAACGTGCCCTGCGCAGATGGCGTCCCCGAAGAGAGTTTCGCGTTGCAATCGGTTTGTTGAATGCCGTCTCAGCGGCCTTTAGCGATCCGCCCGCTTCGAAGACTCGACCTCGGTCGCCGAGTC
>RFVZ01000497.1 GCA_009922405.1 Betaproteobacteria bacterium | reverse complement strand
TCGCAACACGAAAACACGCGGCCCGAAATCGCTGCCTGGTGCTGATTACTCACTTGGCCGGCATGCGAATCGGGGAAGTCGCAGCACTGACCTACGCCCATGTGCTTAACGCAGATGGATCTGTGCGGGATCAAATCCCACTGTCAGCCAACGAGACCAAAGGGCGTAATCCCCGCGCTGTGTTTGTCAGTCCCCGGCTTCGCAAGGAGATCGCCGCCTATCTTGCAGCGGTACCTGCCAACAATCCCAACGCGGCCCTGTTCTACACCCAGAAGTGTCCGGAGCGGGGATTCACTGCCAACACACTGACCCAGTTCTTCCTGACTCTTTACGCGAGGGCCGGGATCGAAGGAGCCAGTAGCCACAGCGGTCGCCGCAGTTTCGCCACAGCGCTGGCGGCCAAAGGCACCGGCATTCGGGTACTGATGCGTTTGATGGGACACAGAAACATTGCTGTGACCGCCACCTACATCGACGCCAATGACGACATGCTGAGGAACGCGGTGGCTCTGTTGTGATTTGGTAGGTGGGCAATACCAAACGGCCACTCGTGCGTCCTGCGCCGATCTGGCAGATGTGAAACTCAGAGGCCCGCTCGTTGCAGGCCGGGCCTGATCATCCGCGCAAATCCCTTCGAACCTGATCGGCAGGACTCCGAGGCACCTGGTTTTTGCATCGACAGGTCTGGCTGCGTCCGGGCTCTGAACTACTGCGTCGCACCACGCGGGTTGATTAACTACCCGGCATAAACGAGCAGGAATGATTACGGGGACCAAATTTGCATAAAGCAAGTCAGATCGATAGACTTGCATCTTGCAAGTCAAATTTCGATTCAAAAGGGACTTGGGCAGCGTGCCCATGGGTTGCTAACAGGCGCTACCCGAGACATTTCAGCACCTTGATGTCGAACTGCTGGGGTGGCGCCATACGGTGGTGGAAGCGATCGGTAACCGCGGCAAGGCCCAGGTCGCTCGAACTTCGATTCCTGAGGTTTCCCGCTAGCACAAAAGAGGTGGACCCCCGTGAAGCTCTACAACATTGATCTTTCGCCGTTTGCGGCGCGCTGCCGTATCCAAATCTACGCGAAAACCTTGCCTATCCAGCTAGTGGATCCACCGGGCGGTCTGCATTCAGCCAGCTATGACTCCATCACGCCGATTGGCAAGGTTCCCTGCCTCGATGCGGAAGGGTTTATTCTGCCGGAGTCAGAATTGATCTGCGAGTACCTGGAAGAGCGATTTCCAGCGTCGCCGCTGCTTCCTGCCTCGCCCGAAGACAGGGCCCACACCCGCCTTGTTTCGCGCATTTGCGATCTTTATCTTAATCCGCCCATGGGCGTGCTGTTTGGCCAGCTCAATGCCCAAAGCCGAGACGAGAAGCTAGTGGCCGAAAAGGTGGCTGATGTCGGGAAAGCACTTACCCAGCTCGAACATTACATC
>RFVZ01000496.1 GCA_009922405.1 Betaproteobacteria bacterium | reverse complement strand
CGCACAAGGGGCACCTCGGCGCGGGCGCCGACGCCGACATCGCCTGCTACCGCCCCGGCCGCGATCTGGCGGCGATGTTCGCGATGCCCGCGAAGGTGTTCAAGGCCGCATCGGAAGATTTTGGCAGCGGCCCCAGCCTGGTCCTCGCCAATGCCGGGATCAATACCCTGCCCGGTCCAATGGCGCAGTTTCCCGCTGCAGACTTTCGTCGCTTGGTCGAGGTCAATATTGTCGGCGCTTTCAACATCCTGTCGGAGGCTGCGCGGCAGGTCATCGATGGGGGTTCGATCATCGCGCTAACGACCTCACTTGTACGCCATGCAGCGCCGGGTCTCGGGCCTTACAGCGCGACCAAGGCTGCCGTCGAATCGATGATCCGTTCGATGGCCAAAGAACTTGCGGGACGCAAAATTCGGGTCAATGCGGTGGCGCCGGGCCCCGTCGACACGGACCTGTTCCGCTTCGGCAAGAACGACGAAGCCAAGGCCCGCTCAGCCGCCATGAGCCCCTTTAATCGGATCGGGACGCCGGACGAGATCGCGGCCGTTGTGCGGTTTCTGGCTTCAAGCCAAGCCTCCTGGATCCACGGTCAAATCATCCAGCCAAATGGCGGATTAGTTTGATCGAACTCGTTGACGTCATCGTTGTTGGTGGCGGTGGTGCGGGACTGGCTGCGGCGATCGAAGCGGCAGAGTCGGGTGCCCGCACCGTTCTGCTGGAAAAAAATCAATCTCTGGGCGGCACCACCGCGTGGTCGATTGGTTCAATTACGGCGACCCAAACCCCCCATCAGCGCCGTAAAGGCATTACCGATGAACCGCTGCATCACTGGGAGGACATGCCTGGATTCGCGGGTGATCTGGCGCCACGCGACAATGCGGCACTTCGCCGGGTGCTCTGCGATGCGATGCCCGAAACGTTTCAATGGTTGCTCGATAGCGGCATCTGTTTTTACGGTCCAATGCCAGAGCCACCGCACCGTCAGCCACGAATGCACAACGTACTGCCCAACTCGCGCGCGTTCATTTATCACCTGGAGCGCCGCGCCCGAAGAGCTGGCGTAGATATCCGGCTGGGAGTCCGAGTGGCATCGCTCGACATCAGCGGGGATCGGGTCCGGGGCGTGGTGTTAGAGCCCGCGGTGGGCACCGCGCGCCTGACGCTGCATGCCCGGGGCGATGTGGTACTCGCCGCTGGCGACTTCACCAGCGATCCGGCACTCAAGCACCGTTTCATGGGCCCTCGGGAAGCCAATGTAGATGCAGTCAACGCAACCGCAACCGGCGACGGCCAGCGCATGGCTGAAGCACTTGGGGGGACGATTCTGAATGGCGATCTCGCCCTGGGTCCGGAAATCCGCTTCATCGCCCCTGCGCAGGAAAATTTCCTACGTCGACTTCCCCCCTGGCGTTGGCTGGCACTCGGCATGCAATGGGCCC
>RFVZ01000495.1 GCA_009922405.1 Betaproteobacteria bacterium | reverse complement strand
AAGAACAGGCACTGCATCTGGTGGAGCGGACGAGCGAGGATGATTGGCGCGTTACCGTTCTGGAGGGTGCCCGATTTGTGCCATTACGAGAGGGAACGGCGTGAAAGTTGAAGGTTTTAAGGGCCAAGCGAGCTCGCTCAGACTGGCCAGATTGGCGGCAATGGCAACGATTATTGGATTGGCCGGGTGCGCCGTTGGCGGTCAGGCGCCGATTGAAAGTCGGACTTCCGGAGGCGTTCTGGCGTCCGAGCAGGCCGCGCGTCAAAGTGGTGGTGCTGCACGTGTCGGAGGAGCCGGTGGTGCCGGTGGCGCGGGTGGTTTGGGCTCAAACGCCGTTGCTGCGACACCTTCGCGGGCGAATACGCCGGCCAGTCTTGACCGGCCTGTTTCACCGAGCGCGGCTGCAGAAGTAGGGCCCCCAGGGATGGGTGTGCCGATCGGTGGTGGTGCAGGGATCAAGAGCACACCGCTCGTCGTCGAGACATTGCGTACGCCAGAGTCTGGCGCGTCACGGGGCTCATCCCCGACCCCGCCGCGATCGACCGCGCAACCGATACCCGAGCCACGACTCGACAGTCGGATGGATTCCCGTACTTCGCCGCTGGCAACTCCCGCGAGTCCCGCGGCGGCTGGTTCCTCGGCCTCCGCGAATTCTGGCCCTTCAACGACGGCTTCGGCAGCCTCTGCAGAATCTCAGACGAACTGGGTCTGGCCAGCCGCAGGACGGGTGCTCCAGTCCTTCGAGCCCGGTAAGACCAAGGGCATGACTCTGTCCGGGACGCTGGGCGATCCCATCATCGCGGTGGCCGATGGCAAAGTGATCTTCAGTGGCCAGGGCCCGCGCGGCTACGGCAATCTCATCATCATCAAGCATCCTGCCGATTTGCTCTCGGTGTATGCCCACAACCGTGCGGTCTTGGTCAAAGAAGGCGCCTCGGTCGTGCGCGGTCAACGGATCGCGGAGTTAGGGGATACCGATTCCGATCGACCCAAGTTGCACTTTGAAGTTCGCCGCCAAGGGCGTCCGATCGACCCGATCCAGATGCTTCCGGGGCGTTGATTTCGGTTTTGGTGGCTCGACGGCTCGCCGTTGGCTGGTCCCTCCATGCGCACCGTCAATTTTCCGGTTGATCCTGAACCCCTCCTGATCGAGTCGCTCGATCAAGAAGCGCGCGGTGTCACGCACCGCGACGGCAAGGTGGTTTTCGTTCGTGACGCCCTGGCGGGTGAGCGCGTGATGATTCGGACGGTCCGTCGCAAACCCAAGTTTGAAGTGGCGGAACTGGCCGAGGTGCTGGCGCCATCAGCGGCCCGGGAAGTTCCGCTTTGTCCGAACTTTGGTGATTGCGGGGGCTGCTCAATGCAGCACCTTGCTGCCCGCTCGCAGGTCGCTGTCAAGCAGCGCACGCTCGAAGACAGCCTCTGGCATCTTGGGCGGGT
>RFVZ01000494.1 GCA_009922405.1 Betaproteobacteria bacterium | reverse complement strand
CTGCAAGCCCGACGTCATCCGGTCGAGATCGACATAACCTGTCGGTACACCGGTGACGTCACTGCCACCACCCGCGTCGTAAAGTTCGCTGCCCGGCGTGCAGAGATCGAAAAGATCGAAGCAGATCGGCTCGCAGCTGCCGCGGCGGCTGGCGAAAAACTCGGCGGCCACCTCGTCACGATCCTCGAGAAGGCAGGGGTCGACGGGCGCCTGTTCGGCTCCGTCGGTTCGGCCGATATTGCTGCTGCGCTTGGCCGCGAAGGCTTCAAGGTCGAAAAGACCATGGTGCGTCTGGCCGATGGTCCTCTCAAGGCCCTGGGCGAGCATGCGGTGCGCGTCGCGTTGCATACTGACGTGATTGTTGATGTGAGAGTGGCCGTCAAAGCGGCCTGAATTCCGGCAACCGTAGCGACCTCAGCGAACTCAGCGACGTCATGGCAACGCTTGGCGTCGGCCTGACGGCAGCCGGTGACCCCGAAGTCGCCGCGCTGCGGCTGCCGCCCCATTCTGTTGAGGCTGAACAATCAGTCCTTGGCGCGCTTCTGATTGATAACCCAGCCTGGGACTCCGTGGCCGGTGTCCTTCGGGCTGATGATTTTTATCGATACGATCATCGGCTGATTTTTCAGGCGATCGCGCGCTTGATCGACGCGACCCGACCAGCTGACGTGGTCACGGTCTTTGATGCGCTCAACAACGCCGGGCACGCTGACGAAGCCGGAGGTCTGCCCTACCTCAATTCACTCGCCACCGAGACCCCCTCGGCTGCGAACGTTCGGCGTTATGCCGAGATCGTTCGCGACCGATCGACCTTGCGTCGATTAATTTCGTCTGCAGACAAAATTGCGACGGATGCACTCAATCCTCAAGGCCGCGAGACACGCCAACTGCTCGATGAAGCCGAGTCGACGATTTTTCGGATTTCCGAAGAAAGTGCTCGCGGCAAAGCGGGCTTCACCGACATTACGAGTCTTGTAGGCGAGGTGCTGACGCGGGTCAGCGAACTTTACGACGCGGGTGGTGGCAGTGACGTCACCGGTGTACCGACAGGTTATGTCGATCTCGACCGGATGACGTCGGGCTTGCAGGGCGGCGACCTCATCATCGTCGCGGGCCGCCCATCGATGGGTAAGACAGCGTTTAGTTTGAATCTCGGTGAACACGTTGCGCTCGAGGCCGGGTTGCCGGTCGCGGTGTTTTCCATGGAGATGGGGGCAAGCCAGTTGGCGACGCGGATGCTCTGTTCGATCGGTCGGATCGACAGCAACCGATTACGTACGGGGCGCCTCAACGATGACGACTGGTCGCGGCTGACCGGCGCGATCGGCCGGATGCAGGACATGCCGATGTTCATCGATGAAACCCCAGCCCTGTCCGTGATCGACCTGCGTGGCCGGGCCCGACGGCTCGCGCGCCAACAGGGCCGCCTTGGGCTAGTGG
>RFVZ01000493.1 GCA_009922405.1 Betaproteobacteria bacterium | reverse complement strand
CTGACCGAGCAACGGTACGACTGTGCCCTCGATGTAATCCATTAACTTAGTTAGCGGTGGAATAAGTTTGTACCCTATGCCCTCTTTAAACTCGCTAAAGCGCACAGACAAAATCTGCATACGGCCAGCAAAAGTATCAGCTGCCACTTGAGCCTGACCGCCCACAGTCTGTGTAACAACCTTCATAGCGGCGTTAAAGTCTTTAGCCTTAACAATGTTGTCGCTAATGGGAATGCCCATTTTCTTTAATGCGCCAATGTTGCCGTTATAGGCCTTGGATAATGCTAAAGATACGGTCTCTAAATCCTTGCCAGTAGCGGCTGAAATGTCGAGAGCAGTCTGTAATAAGCCCTGTGACTTAGTAATACTCTGTGTACCCTGCACAAGTCGCTGAAACGCTGGGCGCAATTTATCATCGGCAACGCCATACTGAAATTGCATTTTGCTAATCAGAGCCTCGACTGAGGCAATCTGAGTTTTAGTCGCTTTTGTGGTGTTCTTTAATGCTTTGGCTAATCGGGTCTGTGACTTTTCATCCTCGAGCGCAGCCTTGACAGCATCTACACCAAATGCCACAGCCATACCAGCAACGGCAACGCCAGCGAGCGCAGCCGATTTGGCAAGCGATTTCATGTTGGACTTTAGAGAGCTACTAAATGACTCAGTTTGGCCTGATGCCTTTTTAATACCCTTAGCGAAATCTGTTGTATCTGCTAGCAGGTTGAGTTTTAATGTCCTGATGTTAGCCATTATTTATCTGGTCCCCATTCTTTGCGTAATAGTTTATAAACGGTTTCTAGGTACTTGGTGCGTATCTTTTCTTGGTTTCGGCGTAATGTCGGAAAGATAAAGTAACCCCTAGAGCCACCTTTGTATCGCCCAGAGTAATGCGCAAACTTTCGCCCACCTTGCTTAAACGAACCTTTGCCACCATCTCGAACACCAAACTCAGCACCAAATAGAAAATCTGACTGCATAGGTTGTGGACTGCCAGCAGTCTTTTTACGCTTGACCGGGATTTTACGACCACCACCAACAATGATGCTGGGCACTCGGTCTTTATTGGCTTTGATAGATTTTGCAAGTAACATGGCCTGAGCAGGGTTTGGTGCGTTAGCGGCTTTGGCTTTCATTTCCTCAGCTAGTACACCGACCATTTTCTGAGTCTCGACTCGGAGTATGTCCTGCATGTCTTTTGGCATGACCTTAAATGCCCTGAATAGCATCTCTTTATCGGACTTGTCCATCTTGAGTTCGATTTTAATTTTGTCTGCCATCAGTAAGCACCTCCCATGCCGTTGCTATGTCAGCCATTGACCATGTGAGTAAGTCGGTAAGCGGTATCCCTGTGTGGACTGCTAGTTGGACTAAATCTCTTTTTAGGCTTCCGACTGGGTGTCTTTTGGGTCCTCATCTGCCACCTCAAAAGTTTCCAGACCT
>RFVZ01000492.1 GCA_009922405.1 Betaproteobacteria bacterium | reverse complement strand
GCCACATTCTTTGCCAGCGAGGCAAATTTGTGAGGGGCTCCGGCCATGTAAACCGGGTCAGAAATCATGTCGAGCATATCGCGACGACTGCGGTACCGAACGATGCCGATATTTTGGAAGAAATCTGCTCCAGGAGCGCCGTCTTCGAGGAGGTTCGAAATTTTCGAAGAAACGAAGACGGGGTAGGAACCTCGTTTGAGCAGCTGCGGAATCACGACCCGAGCATAGGCATCGGCAGCTTCTGCCCCGGTGCGAATGCCCGGTCGTTGAACGCCGTCGGGGTAGGCGGCCTCCTCGCGGTAGAGCGTCAAATTGACGTTGTAGAACGGTCGGCCATCGTCGCTTTCAAAAAACGCGCGCAGCTTTCTCTTTTCGGCTTCGGGAAGGGCGACCGCCCGATCAACTGAGACCACGAACACGGCATCGATCTCGGCGGGCGTCAGCGGTTTGCTGAACCAGGGCTGGTGCCACAGAAGAAATGCCGCCGAGAGGGCCGAGGCAACTAGCCAGGGCCAACTCGGTGACTGGCGGCTACCGCCCCGCGGAGACTCTTGCACCGAGGGGCTTATCGCGCGCCCCAACCCTTGGCGTTGATCAGGTTGATGGCCACTTGTCCAGCGATCTCGTGTCCCCGTGGCGTCGGATGGAAGTTATCCGAGTACACAAAGCCCGTGATATTTCCGGTGAGCTTGGTTCCTGAAATCAGCCCGGTTTGACCACTCGCGATGTAACCGTTGGCGGCTGCCTCGGTACACGTTGCAAGGTTGTAAGTCGGTCCGCTTGCATCAGCCCCCACGGGTGGACAGCTAGCATCTTTCGAATTGGTGAAGCTATAAGTTGCCGGGGTGGTCGCGAAAGTGTCCGTCAGTGCATAGAGATCGAAGATGGCGACCCGGGGTTCTGGCGAGAACTTAACCGCTAGTTGCTGGTTATAGCTTTGCACCCAGGTGTTGAAAAGTCCCTCAAGCTGGGCGCGAGCCGGCGCACCCAGTTGTGCCTGCAGACCTGCCAGCACGATCGCCAGGCGCGGCGTAACCGATAGCTTGGGGGAATTGGCAACCACGACTTTGTTGGCGCCCTTGTCGAGTACTTTGGACTTCACCAGGTTGAAGGTCGTGGTCGCGAGAGCAGTCATGTACGCGACCCCGACGGTGGCTGCTCCGTTCGTCGGGTCTGCACTTAGCAGAGCGGTCACCGTTGAGGCACCAAGCACCTTGGAGGTCAGCGCCACAAAACTCGCGGAGTTCCCTTGGGCGAGCGCGATGTAAGAAACGATGAGATCTGCGCCATCATTGCCGGAGATACTCATCACGACCACGTCGTCGTTGGTATACGAACCAAGCGCACTCGCCGCGGCATCCAGTTGCACTGTCAGCGACGTCGGGCTGGTTGTGTCCTGGCTGATCAGCTTCCCGCCGCCCACGCCGAAGCCCGTGCAGCC
>RFVZ01000491.1 GCA_009922405.1 Betaproteobacteria bacterium | reverse complement strand
GTGCCCCTTTGGGAAACCATGCTGGCGGCCATCAAGATCGGCGCGGTGGTGATCCCGGCCACAACCCTCTTGTCGGGCGAGGATCTTCAAGACCGGCTTCTCCGGGGAAACGCCCGCTGGGTCATCACCAACGCCACGGGTCACGAAAAATTTGCCGAGCTACCTTCTGAGATGCTCGAACACCTGACACTCATCAACACTGCAGTTGCTCCCGGCGAGCGCTCGTTGTCCGGATGGATCGACTTCGCGCTCAGCGCAGGTGAACCCAAGGAATTGACCACCCTGCCAACCACGCTCGCCAGCGACCCCCTGCTGGAATATTTCACCTCTGGGACGACTGCAAGGGCCAAACTGGTCCAGCACACCCAGGTCAGCTATCCGGTTGGTCACTTGTCCACGCTATATTGGTTGGGGCTGCAGAAGGGTGACGTCCACTGGACGATCAGTTCACCCGGGTGGGCCAAGCACGCGTGGAGTTGCTTCTTTGCGCCGCTCAACGCGCAAGCCTGTGTATTCATTTACAACTACAGCCGCTTCAACGGACCTGCCATCCTGGACGCGCTCGTCCATCACGAAGTCAACACGCTCTGCGCACCACCCACCGTCTGGCGAATGCTGATCTTGCAACCGCTCCGGCAATGGCCGGTGAAGCTTCGCGAACTCCTCTCAGCCGGTGAACCACTCAACCCAGAGGTGATTGAACAGGTACGCTCGGCCTGGAACCTGACGATCCGGGACGGCTATGGCCAGACGGAAACCACCGCCCAGATCGGCAACCCACCCGGTGTACCGCTCAAACCAGGCTCCATGGGCTTGCCGCTGCCGGGGTTCACGATTGCACTGCTCGACATCGATGGCCAACCGGCCGACGAGGGTGAAATTTGCATCGACCTAGCCCAACGCCCCCTCGCGCTCATGAATGGCTATGCGGACGATCCGGACAAGACCGCCGAAGCCATGCGCGACGGTTTTTACCATACGGGCGACATCGGTGCGCGCGACGCGGATGGGTACATCACGTATGTCGGGCGGGCCGATGATGTCTTCAAGTCCTCGGGGTATCGGATTAGTCCGTTCGAACTCGAGAGCGTGCTCATCGAGCACCCCGCAGTTGCAGAGGCGGCCGTCGTCCCGTCGCCCGATCCGGTGCGCGGGTTCGTGCCGAAGGCCTACTTGATCTTAGCCCCGGGCCACACCGCCGGCCCCGAGACCGCCCGATCCGTTTTTGGATTTCTGCGCGAGCGAGTGTCGCCCTACAAACTGGTCCGACGCATTGAATTCAGCGATCTACCCAAGACCATTTCGGGCAAGATCCGTCGGGTCGAGTTGCGCGGGCAGGAACAAAACCGGACACCTAATGCGCCCCGCACCTCACTCGAATTTTTTGAGGAGCAATTGCACTGACGTGGTACCCAGGACGGGAGTCGAACCCGCAAGGCCGTGAAGCCGGCG
>RFVZ01000050.1 GCA_009922405.1 Betaproteobacteria bacterium | reverse complement strand
CGCAAGGGCCACGAATTTGCCGCGTGCACTCATGCGGCGCTCGTGTTCTGGTGGGCCGACCTGGAGCGCCAGGTTCGAATCGAGGGCGACGCCCACCCGATTGATGGACCCGAGAGTGACCTTTACTTTGCTTCGCGGCCCCTGGGAAGTCGGCTGGGAGCTTGGGCCTCGCCCCAAAGTCAAGTGATCCCAAACCGACAAGTGCTCGAAGAAAATGAGGCCGAGTTGAGATCCCGATTTGGTGAAACCCCCCCCCGCCCACCGCATTGGGGGGGCTATCGCGTTCGGCCGCACTCGATCGAATTCTGGCAGGGCCGACCTTCGCGATTACATGATCGCCTGCGCTTTTTCCGTCCGCTCGATTCTGCTGATTCCTGGCAGATCGAACGACTTGCACCCTAGCAAAACCTCGCAATCTACGATGGCCCGTCGATCCACACTTTTTCCACTTGCCGCAGCGACGTTCGGACCGATCGGAAGATTGCGTCGGTACCGTACCCTGGTCGATTGCATCGGCACGCTGACCGAAGATCCAACCAACGCCTCGATGTGGGCCATGGTGGATATGGTTCTTGGCGATCTGGTCGCGAGCGACCCCCCACAGAGCGATCTGTTAGAACGCGCAATTGGCGAGGTCTGGGCATCCCATGGCATGCCGGGGCTTGCGTTGCTACGCAGTCTGGTTGAGTCAGCGTTCACCACGGTCCCTACAGGTGAGGTTCCGGCCCGCCGGCGTGGTGCGCAACCAATTCCCATCAAAGCGCGCCTTTACGGTGTACCTGTTTCGCCCCAGGAAGCGGGCACCCCATTCCCAAACCGACTATCCGATGTGGCCGTTCACACGCTCTCTGAGGCCTTTCTAGAGTCTGGCATCGTGCGCGATGCGCAAATCGTTCTACTCCCGGCATTGATGCCAGCGGAGCGGTTTGGGCGTTATGACTGGCTCGATGGTGAAGCGCTTGTGAGCGACCTGGCTTCAGCGGCACTCAGCAATGCAGACATGCCGGGACTCGAGCCCGAACGGGGCGATGAAGAAAGACCCGAGGATGCGCTCATGCCCGAGACGGCCATCATGGTGTTCGCGATCATCCAACGTGCCTCCGACCCCGATGCATTTGAGCGCCCTGGGGAGGCCCAACAGGACCGCCTGGAGCGCTTTGTGCCGTGGCAAACCTCGTTCGGACTCGCCCTGGCGCGGGCGACTGGACGTTCGGTGCGAATCGGCCCCTGGCCACTCCCCTTTTTCGAAGCGGTGCGAGCGGCGGCCACCAGCGAGCGCGAGCGTACGCTGCGCAGAATGGTCTCTGAAATGAAATCTCGACCCTCACGCCACGGATCCAGTACCGGCGTGGTGCGGGCGCGGGTGATGGAGCTCGCCAATGAGATGGGCCCGGTGGTAGCGGTTCAGGTTTTCAGAGCTGGCGCACCCCACCCCGAGGCCATGAATGAAAGCGATCTCGATGATGAAGGCGGTGGCAGCGGCGACGGCCAGCGGATCGAAGGCTGTGCGGTCGAAATCGCCCCCATGCAGTGTGAAACCCCGATCGAAGTGGCTGCGACGGCAGCGGCGGAACTAGAGCGCCTCGGTGCCGTCCTGATCGGCCGCGACGACTAGCCGATCGGTCAATAGACGCTCAACCGTCCAACCTATCAATCGACCTATCTAGAGCGGAATACGGCGCCGCCGGCGGGCAAAGGTCTGACGGAACTTCTCGACTTTCGGTGCGACCACATAGGTGCAGTAGCCCTGATACGGGTTGCGCTCAAAGTAACGCTGATGTTCCGGTTCAGCTGACCAAAAACGGTCTGCACCCTGACCTAGCAAACCAACCTGCGTGACGACGGTCGCGCCAAAAACCCGATCGGTATTGAATTGAGTAATCATGGCCCGAGACTGTTCCAGCTGCTCAGACGTGGTTGCATAGATCGCTGACCGATACTGTGGGCCTGCATCAGCACCCTGACGATCCATCGTCGTTGGGTCATGGATCACGAAAAAAATCTCAAGCAATTCGGTGAATGAAATTCGCACCGGATCAAATTCAACCCGCACCACTTCAACATGGCCGGTCCGCTTGCCACACACTTGTTCGTAAGAGGGGTTTGTGACCTGCCCGCCGGCATACCCCGAGACCACCGAGTGCACGCCCTCGACCTCGAGAAAGACTGCTTCAAGGCACCAGAAACAGCCGCCACCCAGAACCGCTGTTTCGAGCGTTTTGATTGACAGTGGGGTATTCATGAAAGTTCCTGTTCGAAGAAATTCCCGTTCGAAGACAGTCACAATAGCTGATTCCAAACTCTTCATCGTCATCCTGGAGCTCAAATGAGTGTTCCTCGCACGGGCGCCCAAGCCCTCGTTGATTCGCTACTGGCGCACGGTGCCGATACGGGATTCGGGGTTCCTGGCGAAAGCTACCTCCAGGTCCTGGACGCTTTGCATGATGTTGCAGACCGTTTCCGTCTGGTGACTTGCCGCCAGGAGGGCGGCGCTGCCTACATGGCTGAGGCTTGGGGCAAATTGACCGGGCGACCGGGCATCTGTTTTGTGACCCGCGGTCCGGGTGCGACCAACGCCTCGATCGGGGTGCACACCGCGTTTCAGGATTCGACCCCCATGATCCTGTTTGTGGGTCAAATCGCCCGATCCGCCACAGATCGGGAAGCCTTTCAGGAGGTGGACTACCGGCAGATGTTCGGGCCTTTGGCGAAGTGGGTCGCGCAGATTGAAGACGCCAAACGGATCCCTGAGTACGTCTCGCGTGCGTTTTATACCGCGACCTCGGGCCGCCCAGGACCCGTGGTGCTCGCGCTCCCCGAAGACATGCTGGACGATGCTTGCACCGAACCGCCGACGCCAGCCTGGCAGCGAATCGCGGCGAGCCCCTCAGCAGCGGCGATGGAAGAGTTACGCCAGCGCCTGCAGGCCGCTAAGAACCCTATTGTCATCGCTGGCGGTGGTGGTTGGGACGCCACAGCCTGTGCCGATCTGCAACGCTTTGCTGAACACTGGACGCTGCCTGTCGCTTGTGCGTTTCGCCATCAGGATCTGTTCGACAATGCGCACCCCCTCTATGCCGGAGACGTTGGCCTTGGCATTCGGCCAAGCCTCGCGGCGCGAGTGCGGGCCGCCGATCTCGTCATTGCGATTGGGCCGAGGCTAGGCGAAGCGACCACAAGCGGCTACACCTTGTTCGATATCCCGCGACCGCGTCAGACCTTGGTCCACGTTCAGCCGGGTGCCGATGAGTTAGGCCGGGTGTACGCCGCCGATCTGCCGATCTTGTCGGGGATGAGAGAGTTTTGTGCGGCCGCAGCAGCCATGCCCGGAAATACCGCGCCCACCTGGGCCGACGATACGCGGACTGCGCACCAGGAGTGGTCAGGCTGGAATACCCCGCCTTCAGACTCGGCCCCCGAAGGCCCGCCGTCCATGAATACCTTAATGGCTCTGCTGCGCAACCGATTGCCCGCGGATGCCATCGTCACCAACGGCGCCGGTAACTATTCGATTTGGGTTCACCGCTATCTGCAATGGCGTCAGTTCGCCACCCAACTCGGGCCCACCAATGGTTCGATGGGTTACGGAGTCCCGGCCGCCATCGCTGCGGCCGTCAGGCATCCTGAGCGCACGGTTTTTGCATTCGCAGGCGATGGCTGCTTCCTCATGAATGGGCAGGAGATGGCGACGGCCGTGCGCGAGCGAGCGAGAATCCGGGTTATCGTTGTTGATAATGGAATGTACGGCACGATCCGGATGCATCAGGAAAAGTATTTCCCCGGTCGGGTCTTTGGATCCTCGCTGGGCCAACCCGATTTCGCCATGCTGGCGCGGGCCTATGGCGCGTGGGGAGAACGGGTCGAGCGCAATGCAATGCTCGAGTCAACCCTCGATCAAATGATGGCCGTCGAAGGTCCCGCCTTGATGCATCTGCTGGTCGACCCCGAACTCATTACGCCAACCGCGACGATTACGCAATTGAGGAAGGCTTCGAGCGAGACGTTGAGCAGATCTTAAAGGGGTTCTTGCAGAGCCACTGACCCCGAGCCCGTCTCCTCCGCCGGCGTTCCCACCACCAACAACACGGGCCGGTCCTCAGCCGCAGGCTCCTGGACCAAACCAGCGGCTAGGGCACCCAAAGTCGTTCGCATGATCCACTGGTCCGGACGGGTTGCCGCATGAACCAAGGCCACCGCCGTGGCGGGTGTGAAGCCCTGATCTAGCAGAGCCGCTGCACTCTCGGAGGCGACATGGGATGCCATGTAGAGGATGGCCGTATCGTCAGGTTCGAGCCACCGTGCCCATCCGTGGTTGGGCGCTTCTCCGCGCCCTGTGCGCGGGGTCGCGATCACCACGCGCCGCGACCGCCCGCGTCGCGTCAGGCTCCGTCCAAGAACGGCCGCAGCCGCCGTAGCCGCCGTCACCCCAGGAACGATTTCCCAGGGAATTTGAGCGACATTGAGCGCTGCAATTTCCTCATCAAGCCGCCCAAACAGCGTCGGATCGCCCCCCTTAAGGCGGACGACCACCGCGTGTTCCCGCGCTGCACCCACCAAAAGTCGGTCGATTTCGGACTGCTCGGTCGACTCGCGTGCATACCGCTTACCGACCAGGACCTTTTGGGCCTGCGGCGCATGATCGAGTACCTCGGCCCCAACCAGCGCGTCATACAAGACGAGCTCTGCCTGCTTGAGCACCCTCAGCGCGCGCAGGGTCACGAGGTCTGCTGCGCCCGGGCCAGCCCCAACAAACCAGACCTTACCGGGTAACCGCCGAGTCTCCCGGGCGGGGCCTCCGGAACACCCTATTGACGTAATACCCCGGCTCCCACAGTGATATCGGTCGCTTCATCGATTAACAAGAAACGCGAGCCCACCCCCAGTCGTTCATGCGCGCCGACACGGTCGACCGGCAAGGGTTCGTGAAGTGCGAAACGGACCTTTGCGAGGTCATTGGCCTGCACAGAACCGAGTTCGACAGCGACGGCTTTCGGCTTCAAGGACTCGACATCGATCAGGGCCTCGATCGCGCTCACCTCGGCACGCACAGATCGAGTCCCCATCTTAAGCAAAAATCGGTCGCCGGCGCGCATCGGCTGATCTGAAAACCAGCAGATCTGAGCCACCAGGTCGTCGACCAGAACGGGCTGCTGATTGGCACTGGCTGAAACGAGCCAGTCACCGCGGGACACATCAACCTCGCGATCCAATCGCAAAGTGACCGAACGGCCTGCCTGAGCCATCATCAACCGCTGATCACCGAGGCAAATTTGCGCGATCCGAGCACGCTGTAAGGCCCGATCCCTTTGCACCAGCACTTCGTCGCCCACGTGAACGGTACCCGCTTCGATCCGACCAGCAAAACCGCGAAAATCGGGATCGAACTCGGGAGCGCCACGAATCACCCACTGCACTGGGAAGCGCAAAGGCAGTGCCGCCGCCCCTGAATCAATCACGCCGTTGCGCTCACCGGCGAGCGGGCGCTCAAGGATTTCAAGCAGCGTTAGCCCGTGATACCAAGCCATCTGGTCACCGCGGAAGACCACGCCGTCGCCAGTGAGTGCCGAGACCGGTACTGCGATCACCTCTGGCAATCCGAGGGGTTCGCACCAGGCCCTGAACTCTCGTGCAATCTCTTCAAATCGGGACTGCGACCAGTCGACCAGATCGATCTTGTTGATGGCGAGCACGATTCGTTTAAGTCCAAGCCAGCCACACACGGCCGCATGTCGATGGGTTTGCGGCAACAGCCCTTTGCGCGCATCGACCAATAACACAGCGACATCGGCATTGCTCGCACCGGTCACCATGTTGCGCGTGTATTGCTCATGGCCTGGACAATCCGCCACGATGAACTTGCGCTGTGCGGTATTGAAATAGCGGTAAGCGACATCAATCGTGATGCCCTGCTCGCGCTCTGCCATCAAGCCATCGGTGAGCAGCGAGAGATCGGGTTGGGCCTGACCACGGCGCTGCGAGGCCGCTGAAATCGCAACGACCTGATCCTCAAAAACCGCGCGGGTATCCCAAAGCAATCGCCCGATCAAAGTGCTCTTGCCATCGTCGACCGAGCCAGCCGTTACAAATCGGGTCAGCATTTAGAAGTACCCCTCGCGTTTGCGTTTTTCCATCGAGGCCTCGTCGGTCGCGTCGTCCATTCGCGTCGCGCCCCGCTCGGTAACACTCGACAGGAGGGTCTCGGCGATAATTTCAGCCTCGGTCGAGGCCGTGCTTTCGACCGGACACGTACAAGTGATATCCCCCACCGTGCGGAATCGAACCGGTATCCGCTCAACCAGCTCACCGGGTCCGGCCGGCGTCACATCCGTCACGGCGACGATTCGGCCAGCGCGGCGGACGACATCACGCAGATGGGACCGATAAAGCGTCGGTAGCGCGATTTGCTCGCGGTCGATGTATTGCCAGACATCGAGTTCGGTCCAGTTACTGATCGGAAAGACCCGCAAATGCCCACCCGCCGATACCCTTGCATTCCAGAGGTTCCAGAGCTCGGGCCGTTGATTGCGAGGATCCCAGCGCCCAAACCGATCGCGCACCGAGAACACACGTTCCTTGGCACGAGCCTTTTCTTCATCGCGACGGGCACCACCAAAACAGCAGTCGAACCCATAAGTCTTGATCGCATCGAGCAGGGTGACCGACTGTGCTGCGTTGCGAGAGCCTTCGGGATCCGCCATGCGAACCCGCCCGGTGCGAATCGATTCTTCGACACTGGCAACGATCAGGCGTTCGCCAAGCTTAGCCACTTGAGCGTCCCGAAAGGTGATCACCTCCTCGAAGTTATGCCCGGTATCGACATGCATCAGGGGAAACGGAAACCGACCGGGCCTGAAGGCTTTTTCGGCCAGGCGCAACACCACCGCCGAGTCTTTGCCACCTGAGAACAACAGGACCGGGTTCTTGCGCTCGGCCACCGCCTCACGCAGGATATGGATACCCTCGGCCTCGAGATCATCCAGATGATCATTGGTCATTCGTGGGCTCCTGTCGACTCGCGTGCTCCTGTCGACTCGTGCGCTCCGGTCGAATGGAGACCGCACTCCCGGGCAGCCTCTTGTTCCCACCACCAGCGTCCGGCCCGTACCGCCTCGCCGGGGGCAATGGGCCGGGTGCACGGTGCACAACCAACACTCGGGTAGCCCTGATCGTGGAGCGCGTTGACCGGAACGTCATGCTTCGCTAGAAAAGCGTCCAGCATTGCATCCGACCAATCATGCAGCGGCGCGCACTTCGGGATTCCGGTGAACGCGTCGTGCGCGATCGGCTCGATCTCGCCACGCATTTCGCCATGAGCACGACGCAACCCGGCAATCCAGACGGACTGCCCTTGCAGCGCACGGCGCAGCGGCTCCAACTTACGAATTTCACAACAATGCTTGCGCTGAGAAACACTTTCGCGAAATCCATTGATGCCGTTGATGGCCACCCATTGTTCAACCGCGGCCGCCTCGGGAAAAAGCACTCGAATTCTCAGACGATATCGTTCTTCGGTTTGCGCAATCAGATCGAGCGTCTGCGGCGGTAAACGCCCGGTATCGAGCGTAAAAATAGAGATCGGCAACTTTTCGCGGGCAATCAGGGCGGTCATCGCCTGGTCTTCTTTGCCCATACTTGACGCGAGCGCTGCGGGGCCGTAGGCGATGGCTTTTCGAAGCCACCCAATCGCGCTAGCCTCAAAATCAACAAGATCAGGCGTGGTCTCAGGCGTTGGGGCTAGCCGCTCGACCCGGCGCCAGAGCGGCAGAGTCTCATCCCACGACGCCTGATAGCGGACCCGATCAGCGGTCAATGCGGTAACGGTCGCTTCGAGGTTCTGGTCGTCTCGCAAGGCGAAGTGATCAAAACCCACTCGTGCCATCGCAAAAATCTGATCCTGCAAGACATCGCCGACCGCCCACAAAGGGCCAGTCCAACCGTAACGAACCCGCAGACGCTGGGCGATCGTCAGGCCGCGACCATCGGTAAATTTGGGGAACCGGGCAGCCAAGGCGTCGAACTGATTCAGATCTGCAGCAACGGTGTCTGGATTTTCGTCAGGCTGAAACTCCAGGCCCACACGCTGACCCGACAGGGCGGCCGCCTGCTCTCGCCATTGCGCCAGAGTCAGCCAGGTCAAAGCTGGGTCAACCGCGAGCACCTGACCTTGGCGGTTAATGTGTTTCTGCATAGACCGCCTCGCGAAAAGGAACCTGCCCGATGCGGGCCAGCGTTTCGTTAAAACGCTCATCACGAGAAACCCGTTGCGCCAGGTAGGTACGGACCACTTTCTCTACCGCATCGGGTACTTCTTCGGCCGAGAACGAAGGGCCAATCACCTTCCCAATCGCTGCCTCGGGACCCTGCGTCCCGCCGAGTGTCACCTGATACCACTCCTCGCCATTCTTATCGACCCCAAGAATGCCGATCTGGGCAATGTGGTGATGCCCACAAGAATTGATACAACCCGAGATATTGAGTTCCATCTCGCCGATATCGAACAAGTCATCCAGGTCTTCGAAGCGGGCCCGAATGGCCTCGGCGACGGGAATCGAACGCGCATTCGCCAGCGCGCAATAGTCGCCACCGGGGCAGGCGATCATGTCGGTCAACAGTCCAATATTGGGTGTCGCCAGCCCGGCCGCCTTGAGCGCCTCAAAGAGGCTTGGCAGGCTGGAACGGCGCACATCGGGCAACACCAGATTCTGGTGATGGGTGACGCGAATCTCCCCAAACCCATGTTGTTCGGCGAGGTCGGCCACCAATCGCATTTCAGCCGACGTGGCATCGCCCGGAGGCTTGCCAGCACGCTTGAGGGAGACCGTCACTGCCGCATAGCCGGCCTGCCGATGCGGGTGAACATTGCGGGTCATCCAACGCTCAAAACCAGGCTGGGCTTGGACCGCCACGCCCATGGCCTGAGCATCGGCGGCCAGGGACTGCTCATCTGCAGGCAAATAGGGTGGCGGGGCAAACTGACGGACGACCCGCTGGATCTCGCCTTCTGTCAGTTGACCAGGGCCGCCTGCGAGCCTCGCATACTCCGCCTCAACCGCACGTGTGAAGGCTTCAGCCCCCATCTCCCGGACCAGGATTTTGATGCGGGCCTTATAGGGATTATCACGACGACCGTCGGCGTTATAGACCCGCAGAATCGATTCAACATAAAGCAATAGTTCTGGCGCAGGTAACCAGGTTCGGATCCGGGTTCCGATGACTGGCGTGCGTCCGAGCCCGCCGCCGGCCCAGACCTCAAACCCCACTTCGCCAGCAGGACTCAACACTGCCCGTAGACCAATGTCATGGACCTGAACCGCGGCACGATCGGCCTCGCTTGCAGTCACCGCAATCTTGAACTTCCGCGGTAAGGCCGAAAACTCGGGATGAAAGGTACTCCATTGGCGCAAAATTTCGCACCAGGGCCGCGGATCAAGAATTTCGTCGGGCGCCACACCAGCGAAATGATCGCTCGTCACGTTACGCACGCAATTGCCACTGGTCTGGATCGCATGCATCTGGACCTTGGCGAGCGCCGCCAAAATATCGGGGGTGTCTTCGAGCCGGGGCGCATTGAGCTGCAAATTTTGTCGGGTGCTGAAGTGACCCCACCCTTCATCCCATCGCTCGGCGATATCACCGAGCGCCCGGAGTTGCCGCCCCGAGAGGGTCCCGTAAGGAATGGCGATGCGCAGCATGGGCGCATGACGCTGGATATAGAGCCCATTCTGCAGGCGCAATGGCCGAAATTCCTCTTCGGACAGTTCGCCGGCCAGGAAGCGCCGAGTCTGGTCGCGATAACGCTCGACGCGGTCGTCCACGATGCTTTGATCGTATTGGTCGTATTGGTACATAGGGAGAGCTGGCTGGAAGTTCCGCAGCCGAGCAGTGTCCGTTGTTTTGCGTTGCGGGGAAACCAATTCGATCTGCTCTATTAATTACCAAAAAGCATTTAGAATCGGCAATGAGACACTTAAAAGCATGAGGACCCATGAATCTCCAGCGCCTGCGCTATCTCCGCGAAATCGCCCGCCGAGATCTCAACCTCACTGCGGCGGCTGTGGCATTGCACACCTCTCAACCCGGTGTCAGCCGACAGATCCTGGAACTCGAAGAAGAATTGGGCTGCCAGATTTTCGAACGTCGAGGCCGTCGACTCACGAGCCTGACCGAACCGGGTCGTGCGGCGCTCGCGATCGCCGAACGTGTGCTCGACGATATCGAAGCCCTTCGTCGCGTCGGTCGTGAATGGACCGACAGCGCGGCCGGCACACTGACCATCGCGACCACCCACACCCAGGCCCGCTACACCCTGCCCGCTGTGGTGGCAAAGTTCCGACAAGATCACCCCCGCGTCACGGTCACACTCCGCCAAGGTGACCCGGAACAAGTGGTTCGGTCAGTCCTTGAGGGCAAGGCCGACCTTGCGATCGCGACCGAGGCGGTCAGCCGGGTTGAACAACTGCGGGCGACCCCTTTCCTGGAGTGGTCGCACGTCGCGGTGATGCCCCCGGAGCACCCACTCGCCAAGGAATTCTTTAACCAATCCGGAGGCACGATCAGCGTCGCTAATCTGGTCCAATTTCCCCTTCTGACCTACGACGCAGCCTTTGCCGGACGCAACACGATTGACCTTGTCTTTGCAGACGCTGGGCTATCACCTGAAATGGCGATCAGCGCCCTGGACGCCGATGTGATCAAAACCTATGTACGCCTGGGATTAGGCGTCGGACTTATTGCTTCGGTCGCATTTGATCCGATTGCCGACCAACCTTTAATTGCATTGGACTGTCGTCACCTGTTTGGGACCAAAACCAGTTTTGTTGCCTTACCGGCCGACCGAACCCCGCGGCGATTTGTGACCCGCTTCGTTGAATTGCTCACCGGAAAGCCCCTCAATCACGCTTGAGCGTGTAATGTTCGCATCGGGAATTTCAGCGCCCAATCTCCTGTCTTATTTGTTTAACAAAACCCCTGGGAATTCAAAATGCTTAAAGGCAAAACGGCACTCATCACTGGCTCGACAAGCGGAATCGGCCTCGGAATCGCAGAAGGCCTCGCAAAAGAAGGCGTTAACCTAGTTCTGAATGGATTTGGCGATGCCGCCGAAATCGAAGCGCTCCGCGTACGTCTGGAAAATACCTATCACGTCAAAGCGATCTACGACGGCGCCGACATGAGCAAAGGCGAGCAGATCGAAGCGATGATGAAGCACGCCGCCGATAAGTTTGGTGGTGTTGACATTCTCGTCAATAACGCTGGCATTCAGCACGTCTGCCCGATCGAGGAATTCCCGGTCGCCAAATGGGATGCAATTATTGCAATCAATCTGAGCTCGGCATTTCATACGACCCGCCTCGCTGTGCCCTACATGAAAGAAAAGCATTGGGGCCGGATCATTAACGTCGCTTCTGCGCACGCACTGGTCGCTTCGCCGTTCAAATCAGCCTATGTCGCAGCCAAGCACGGCATCCTTGGCCTGACCAAGACCGTTGCGCTCGAAGTGGCGACCCACGGCGTGACGGTCAACGCCATTTGCCCGGGCTATGTCCTAACCCCGCTGGTCGAGAAACAGATCCCCGACACCGCAAAAGCCCGCGGGATGACCGAAGAGCAAGTGAAACGGGATGTGCTGCTGGCCGCGCAACCGACCAAACAGTTCGTGACCGTTGAGCAGATCGCTGGCACCACGATTTTCCTGTCGTCGGATGCAGCTGCTTCGATCACCGGCACCCACATCGCGACGCGGTCGCCGCTCGCAAAAAGCTGCTGCCCCTCAATTTTCTGAGCCAGGCAGCGGCTTTATTTTGGATCAACGCCGATTCAGCGACCATCCTCGCGGTGCACGTCATGCACCGTCATCCCGATCGCCTGATCTGGCAACTTGAGCCAGTCCGGGTGAGATAGCGTCCGGCGTGCATCCTCCAGACCTGCGGCCCAATGCTCGCGCATGGTCCACTTGGAGAATTCGTAGTCTTTGGAATCACCCTCGTAATCAGCGTGATGGTAAATCAGCTGTAATACGTTGACTTGCGGGGTGTCCTGAAGCTCTTCCAGCATGGCTTTGTCTTCAGACGTCCACTTGGCGGGGTCGATCCGACTCAGGGCGTCGCGCAGCTTGATCTGCAAATCATGAATTTTCTTGTAACGGTTCGTCGCATTACGGGTCCTGCTCGAAAACATGATGTCCTTCTGGCGTGACATCACTTCAGGCATGGTCTTGGGCAAATCCCCGCGCGCATTGAACAGATCAACCTGGAAGACCAGCGCCTGATGCAATTTATGGAGTTCAAGCAGGTACTGCAGCGGCGTGTTCGAGACGATTCCGCCATCCCAATAAAACTCGGACCCGATCCTCATTGCCGGGAAGGCTGGCGGCAGGGCTCCGCTGGCCATGATGTGCTCTGGGCCTAAACGCTCGAGCGCAGTGTCAAAGTATTTGTAGTTTCCGGTTCGAACATTGACCGCGCCAACACTCAGGCGATGGCTATTGCTATTGAGAATATCCCAGTCAATGAGACTGTTGAGGTGATCCTTGAGATCGCTGGTGTCATAGTGGCTGGTCGCTCCGGCCTGACCAGGAACCTGCTGCCACGGGCTCAACATTCTGGGCTTATAGAACCCCGGGATCCCGGAGATCATCGACATGAATGCACTCGTCATGTTGTGAAACGTGCGCATGTCGTCGTTCCCGGCCAAATGGCTGGCATAACCATGGTCGGTGACGGTTTCCCAGAACTCTTTGAGCTTGGTGACACGATTTTCGGGCTTGTTACCCGCAATAATTGAGGCGTTAATCGCACCAATGGAAACCCCTGACATCCAGTTTGGCTCGATCCCGGCTTCGCTTAAGCCCTCAAAAACCCCAGCCTGGTAAGACCCCAGTGCGCCACCACCCTGAAAAACAAGCGCAATAAACTCGTAATTGCGCACTAGGGAAGAGATACTTTCACTCTTAACTCGGACTGAATGTTGACTCACGTTTTAACCCTAAGGATGGTCTGAAAAACTGATGTTTTGGGGTATCA
>RFVZ01000490.1 GCA_009922405.1 Betaproteobacteria bacterium | reverse complement strand
GAATCTCTTCAACCGGCACGCCGTAGGTTTCCTTCATATCACCACCGAATTCACGGATCCGGGCCAGTAAATCCTGCGGCACGCTTGACGATCCGTGCATCACGAGGTGGGTGTTGGGCAAGCGCTCATGAATCGCCTGGATCCGATCGATCGCCAGAATATCGCCTGTCGGTTTACGCGAGAACTTGTAAGCACCGTGACTTGTTCCGATCGCAATCGCTAGCGCATCAACCTGAGTCCGCTGAACGAAATCGGCTGCCTGCTCAGGATCAGTCAACAGTTGCTCACGGGTCATCGTGTCTTCAGTGCCATGCCCGTCCTCTTTATCGCCCTTCATGGTCTCCAGCGAGCCAAGACAGCCGAGTTCGCCTTCAACCGTGACGCCAATCGAGTGGGCAATATCGACGACTCGCCGAGTGACTTCGACGTTGTAATCGTAGGAGGCAATCGTCTTACCGTCTTCTTCCAGTGACCCATCCATCATCACGGATGAAAACCCAAGCCGCATCGCCTGCGTGCAAATCGCGGGCGACTGGCCGTGATCTTGATGCATCACAACCGGTACATGCGGATAGGTCTCAACCGCCGCCTCAATCAGATGGCGCAAAAACACTTCACCGGCATATTTCCGTGCGCCGGCCGATGCCTGCATGATGACCGGCGCGTCGACCTCCGCAGCCGCAGCCATGATGGCCTGCACTTGCTCCAGATTGTTGACATTGAACGCTGGAATTCCGTAGCCAGCCTCGGCGGCGTGGTCCAACAACTGGCGCATTGAAACGAGCGGCATCGCAATCTCCTCCGTAGGCATTTCGAATTTGAATGGCATGACTATGCCATCCCATCTGCAACCGATCGTTATCGATCGGCCCCGACTTTCATAATTTTCATCGTATTGGTTCCGCCGCTCTTACCCAGCGGTTCGCCACAGGTCACCACAATGACATCGCCCGGACTGGCGATGCCGCGCTCGATCAACAGGGCCTCCGCTTCGGCCATCAACATATCGCGGTCTTCGGCCACACCACCAGGCATCAACACGGGCGTGACATCACGATACAAGCTGACCCGACGACGCGTTTTATCTTCGGGTGTGAGCGCAAAAATGGGTACGCCACTATTAAACCGACTCATCCAGAGTGCGGTCGAACCCGACTGAGTCAGTGCGACCAGAGCCCTCGCCTTCATGTGATGCGCGGCAAACAATGCACTCACCGCAATCGATTGATCGATCCGGGAAAATCCGCGGTCCAGGAGCCCCGTATCAAGCCGCATGGGATGGAATTTTTCGGCCTCAATACAGATGCGGTCCATCGCCAGAACCACATCCACCGGATAATTGCCCGCGGCTGTTTCGGCCGAGAGCATGACCGCATCGGTCCCGTCCAACACTGCGTTCGCGACATCCGAGACCTCGGCCCGGGTCGGCACCGGTGACTCAATCATCGATTCCATC
>RFVZ01000489.1 GCA_009922405.1 Betaproteobacteria bacterium | reverse complement strand
GGTAGGCATTGACATCATCGCTGATCCAGTTCGCCACAGTTCTGACACGGCTAGCGAACACAGCGAGGTCAGCGCGGTCGAGTGACCCGTTGTACTTGACGTTGTCGAGCGGGAACGTCAGGTAAGCGCTTGCCGCCGCGAGCTCCGGAGGAATGTCGCCTGCAGCCGCGCCCAGATTAATGGCCGCGATGAATCGACTGACGGTGACGGCACCTGCTGCACCGGGCGCGAGGTCGGCGACGGTCCCCTGGAAGGCGTACACCGTCTCGGCACTGGTACTGAGACCACCACCCTTACCCACGACGGAACCCTTGCTGGCGACCGGCGTCGTCTGATCGGTCTGGATCGTGATGATCGTCCCTGCCGGATAGGCGAGGTCGGCCGTCCAAACATAAGCCGCTTCGCCAGTCGCTGGCATCCCCGCTGCGATCGTGTAGTCACGATCCGAGAATCCGATCACCGTTCCAGCCCCGATCGGTTTCAGCAGTGCGAAGGCGAATGCATCGACCATCCGCCAATACAATTACGTTGCGCACATCTGTTGGGATATCAAGCGATTGCAGCCCAGATGCGGACAAAGCGGCCCAAGCCGGCAGACCCGTTGCCTGCATAGCAGCGACACAGGTTTCAATGCCCTCCCCGATCATCAATAGGTCAACCGGGGTAGCGAGTCTTACCGCACCGCCTCGGCAAGGCCCAAGCATCATTTTCTGTGGATTGACCAGAGCCTTCCCGGTGCCGGTACGGGCTAAGAATGTTCGATGGATGCCAACAGGCTCATCACTGACACCGTCGGTAACCAACGCGACCATGGCGGGCCAAGACTCTCCCGAAGGGTGTTTCAGGCTTGGGTGAAAGCGTAGCCTGAGCGTTTCTGGAAGGCTCAATTTTCGTGATGCGAGATAGGTTTCGACCAGCGACTGATTTGCCAGCTTTGACCCCCACCAGATTGAACGCGCTGCGCTGGTCCGGCGGGTGTCGTCAGGATGGGGTTCTCGCTGCGCAATAAATAAGGGCGCCGCTGCACGTAAAGGCCTGCGCGGAATAATTAGTCCCCAAAGGCCGCTTGCTTTCAGGTGCGAGACCACATCGCCCTGATCACAACCGGCATGACAGCGGACCAAAACCTTTCCATTCTCTGAGTCGCGAATTGACAAGCTTGGTGTGCGGTCATCATGCGCTGGACACCGCGCCAACCAGTCGCTGCCAACCTTACGCCCACCGAGGGCTTTGGCGATAGATTCAGCCTTCATGGCACGCGACCCCCATATCGTTTGGCGCCGAATGCAAGGCGTGATTTACCGGGTGAGGTTTGGCAGCACGGGACCATTCACCCAAAATCGCAAAAAAACCGATGACGTTCTCGGTTATTTGTCGGGCATCCTCATTGGTAAGCGTGTGTCGGATACGCGGTTGCCAGACGGCATGCGCCTGCTCGACTAGATCGCTGATCGGAACGCGAGATGGAC
>RFVZ01000488.1 GCA_009922405.1 Betaproteobacteria bacterium | reverse complement strand
GTGGAAGGTCTATCGTCATAGGACACGCTGGCAAGATATCGGGGACTGTGCTGCAGATTTCGGCCAGAATATGGTTATCAGAAGCCGTAATGTTAGTGATTTTGGTGCGTACAGCAGGACCAGAGCGACACGTTCTCTAACGCCAGGAAGAGACAAGGTCATTGCCGCGAATGACGTGAGCAATTTTCTTAATAATGTTGACAAGGCTGATGTTTTGCAGGCTAGAACATTTTTTTGTTCAAATTTTGTTGTTCTTTGCTATAGTTTGGCATCTGAAATAATTACAAATCATCCTCACTACTGTATAAACATTGATTTTGAGAGGGCATCTCCTGGCGAGATGGCTGAATATCTTGACAGTAATGTAAATTGGGCTCGTCTGGGAGAAATCACCGGCTAATTTTTTATTTTGTGGTGGGTATAATTAAAATCTATGGCGGACACCGTCATGTGTCCGTGTTTCGCCGCCGCTGGCCAGGTTTGCATGTAGGGTGTTGAAGGCTTCGACTGGGGTGGCGTAGTCGAGCGTCTTTCCCGGCCGGTCATTGACGCTGGCGGCGAAGAGGTCGAGGTCGTCGTGGTCCAGCCCGGCCAGTGAGCTGTCCTCGGGCATGTCCTGGCGCAATGGGCCGTTAGTGTTCTCGTTGGAGCCGGACTGTCAGGGCGAGTGGGGGTCTTCGAAGAAAATGCGTATGCTGGTCTGTGCGGCCAGGCCTGTATGTCTTGCAATGTCCTTGCCTTGGCCATAGGTCAGCGTCTTCCGAAGATGTGCTGGGATGCGGTTCAGCGCGCCGGCGGAGGTCGACGTAGCAACATCGGCGCGACGCGTGGCAGCAGCATCGGCCTTAGCAGTTTCCGCGCGGTAGCCCGCGGCATCGCCGTGCTACCTGATCTCATCGCAGACTGTACCCTACGAGCGGCGCAGATCCCGCGCGACCATCCGGATACTACAGGTGATGCGGCTGCGGGTAACGCCACAGCGAATAACGCCAGGCGCCGTGGCGTTCTTTCTCAAACGCAATAATGGCCCAGGCCTGCTATAGTGCCTGACAGTCACGGGCAATCGGTGCGGCTGGGGTATTGGGCCGCACCACCAATATCCGCGCCGCGCTGGATCGCGGCTGGGTGGTGATGTTCACCCTCGTGCCCAGCGTCCAGCCCAGAAAAGTTCTGGATATCGAGGGTGTGCGCCGGTCCATTCCGGCCCGCCTTCTCCGCAACATCAGCGCCGCATTGGCGTAATCCCCGGAGGCTGCCATGGCGGGTGCGGATATTGCGCTGCGCGTCAGCACCACCGGCGCCGATGAGGCCCGCGCCAAGCTGGCCCTGGTGGGCGAGACCGGCACGCAGGCGCTGACCCGCATCAATGCCGCCTCCAGCGAAGCGAGCGGCGGGATGGAGGCGTTCAGCACCGCCATCCAGCGCACCAGCGGGGCGGCGCAGCAACTCGATATTGCCCGGCAGATGCT
>RFVZ01000487.1 GCA_009922405.1 Betaproteobacteria bacterium | reverse complement strand
GTCAACCGATGATTGAAACAGCATGCGCTGACGCGACTCGGCCTGCCTGCGCTGCTTCTCTTCGCGATCTGCGGATTGTTGAACCTCAAGCAACCGACGCTGGAGCTCAGCCATTTCCTGCAAGTCGCGGCCCACTGCGACCATGCTCCCGTCCGCACCCAGCGGCACGACCCGATACATCACCGGAACGTTCTCAATGCCATCACGTCCTGGATGATTTAAATGCCGCCAGCGAGTGGTTTTACCCGCTTGCGCATCACGCTGCATCGCCTCGACCTTCGGGCGGCTTTCTACCGAAACAACGTCAGACCACGACTGTCCGATCCACTCGGCCCATTGATTCAAGGGCAAACTCGGGTTCTCCCCGGCAACTTCACGGATCGTCCCGTTTCGATCAATGATGAGTGCAACATCGGCGGCAACGGCAGCCATCCTGGCAAGAGACCCCGCCTCGGATATCGAAAAACCATTTGCGTTGCCAGCCACAGGTCTCACTAACCAACTTCCTCTTGACGAATCCCGACCCGCCTCAGGAATTCGCATGATCAGACGTTGCTCGCGAGCGCGCTCTTAGTCGCTCTGCCTCGCGTAACGCCTCGTGTGGATCACCAGCAGTGGCGTCTGCGCCGACCAGGGTTAGCAGACCCGGTCGATCAACAAACTGCGCACCACCCACCAAAAAGCCGACGCCTGGATTACAGGATGCCTGGCGCAATCTTTTTAGGGTAAACGATAGGGAATCAAGGTGGCGGTCACAAGACGCTGAAAGTCCAATGACCTCAAACCATTCAACAGAAACAATCTGTTCCAGCTCTTGCAATGAGAGCCCAACGCCGTCACGAACCTGCCAACCAGCTCCCCGGAAGAACCCCCCGATCATGGTCATGCCAATTCGATGAAGATCGTCCGGCAATCCGGCCAGGAAGATTCGGCCAACTGCAGCGTTGCCGGACCATTCAGCAGCGACTTCCGCTTCAAGCGAGGGCATCAATTCACGCAATGCGGCCTCAAAAACGCCGGTAGCGAAAGTGACTTCGACAAAGTTGACGTCATCTTCGACCCAGCGATCACCGAGGTAGAGCGCAGCACCGCCGATGAGGTCGAGACAGATTGCAGTCAATGGAACGGCCTGAGTCCGGAGCCGCAAAACGATGTCGCGCAAACCTTGATGGTCCCCCGCAACACCGCACTCCGCCGCAGCGATCACGTCCGATTCGGTCGGTCCGGCATGACGCTGCTCAGTTGAGTCCGGCGGGTCCGACGGATTGTTTTCCGACTGGTCCGAGCCCGAATCGTGAGTCTGGGCTTGCGATGACCGTGCTGAAAGCTGAGTCGGCGCAGCGACTGCTGACGCTTCGGTCGCGTGCGCGCGAACGATCGAAGGAATTGCACGAGCCACTTCCGCTTCAATTGCCTTCGATAGCCAATAGGGCGAGCCCGCCGTGGCCTGACCCAAACCGGGGGAGGCC
>RFVZ01000486.1 GCA_009922405.1 Betaproteobacteria bacterium | reverse complement strand
TCGCCAGCCCCAACTTTGAGGTCGATACCCTGCAATACGTGCGAAAGACCGTAGTGGGTATGAATACCGGTTAGTTCCAGGGGAGGAGCCGCGATCGACTGTCGCTCAATCATGCGGGGATTCCCCGAAATAGGCCGCCTGCACGGCTGGATTGGCCCGTACCACTTGCGGGGGGCCCTCGGCGAGCTTCTGTCCCTGGTGCATGACCACGACGTGATCGGACAGGTTCATGACTAGATCGACATCGTGCTCGACCAGCAGGACCGAGAGCGAAGGCCCCACCAAAGAGCGGATCAGCGCCTCGGTTCTATGGGTGTCTGAATGACTCATGCCCTGGGTCGGTTCATCGAGCAGCAGCAAGCGCGGCCGACTAGCCAGCGCAACCGCAATCTCGAGCCTGCGCTGCTCGCCATGGGATAGGAATCCCGCCATCTCATCCGCTACGGGTCCCAGTTGAAACTGCTCAATCAATTCGTCAACCCGCTTGCAGGCGATCTGGCTGGCAGAGACGGGCCGAAACAGACCGCGGCCCTGTTCCAAAAACTGGGCCGCGAGGCGCAGGTTCTCTCGCACGGGCAGTTCAAAAAAAAGATTGGTAATCTGAAACGATCTGGCTAGACCTTGCCCGAGCATTTGATGCGGGCTCAGCCCCGTGACCTCACGCCCCTGGAACATCACCTGTCCTGCGTTGGGTCGGATTGCGCCACTGATGAGGTTGAACAGAGTGCTTTTCCCGGCGCCGTTTGGACCGATCACCGCGGTGATCGCACCCTGCTGAGCATTGAAGCTGACATCCCTAACTGCCACGAGATGTCCGAAACGCACTGTGAGCTCATTCGCCTGAAGAATCGGGGATGCGCTCATTGGGGATGGTCCGCATGCAAGATGGGGGTGCGTACCGCCCCTTCGCGCCGCCCTAATCGCTCCTGGAGCGCCGGCGCAGCAAGGCCAATGAGTCCCCGTGGCAGAACAATGACGACCAAAATAAATAGGATGCCGATCACGATCTGATGATGGGCCGTGTAAGACCCGACAACCGATCTTAGAACCGTTAGCAATGCTGACCCGTACAAGGGGCCGATCAAGGTGCCGGTTCCCCCCACGATGACGTTGATGACGGCGTTGCCAGACACCTGAAAAAACATCAGTTCAGGCGAGACAAAGCCCCGCAACATGGGGTAAAGCGCTCCGCTTACGCCGGCGATACAGGCTGCCCCGACGAACGCGGCGAGCTTGGTGCGCCAAGGATCCACGCCAAGGAAGGATAGGCGCTGCTCGTTCGTGCGCACCGCGCCGAGTTGACGCCCAAACGGCGTCTCCATGAGGTAGGCCAAACCCGCATAAAGAATGAAGAGAATTGATAAAACAACAAGGAAAAAGCCAGCCGGTTGACCTGATTCGAGCCCCGGGGCGATCTGCGCGACCGGCACACCGATCATGCCATCTGAAGCACCGAGTTCGCGGGTGTT
>RFVZ01000485.1 GCA_009922405.1 Betaproteobacteria bacterium | reverse complement strand
CCGATCGTATTCCCGAGCGACGCGACCACAACGGTCGGCCACATCATTTCTGGATTTAGTTTGACGTATCCAAATACAGCTGGCTCTGAGCCCATCGGTATCAGGGTCGCGCTTAGCAAACTGATCACAAAGACTGCGGGCAACCCGACCGTCGGGAGCGCGAGCCAAACCAGCACCGACTGCAGCCAAAGCTCCAAAAAAACCCCTAGATCGCCGGCTAGCCGGACCGCCCGAACCGGTTTTAGAAGTTCGCCTCGTCAAGCGCGAGGGTTCCGGCCGCGCCCTCGACCACTGATTCAGCCAAGCCATTCGCACGCGTCAGGATGTGATCTGCAAAGAACCGCGCGGTGCCGAGCTTGGTTTTCAGGAATGTCGCATCGCCCTCACCCGCCGCCAATTGATGGGTAGCCGCCAGAGCCGCCCGCCCCATTTGCCAACCCGAAAGCACCACACCGCTCAGCATGAGGTACGGCACGCTACCGGCATAAACTGCCCGAGGCTCGGATTTCGCGGCACCAGCAATAAACGCAATTGCGCGCTCGAGCGAATCACAAGCCTGCTCAAGGCGAATCGCGATCGCTGCGAGCGTCTCCGACTGCTTCAGTTCTGCCACGGTCGCCCGGACCCGAGCCAGGATTGCAAGCGCTGAGCGTCCACCGTCCCGGGCGGTCTTACGACCGATCAGATCATTGGCCTGGATGGCGGTTGTGCCCTCGTAAATCGTCAGAATTCGGGCGTCACGGTAATACTGTGCCGCGCCTGTCTCCTCGATGAACCCCATCCCCCCGTGAATCTGTACGCTAAGGGAAGTCACTTCGAGCGACATTTCGGTCGAGAACCCTTTAACGATCGGGACCAGAAACTCGTAGAACGTCCGTGCTTCAGCCGCAGCAGCTGGATCGGGATCGGCGTGCGCCTGATCGAAAGCGGCCGCCGCCACATAACCCAGTGCGCGTGCCCCCTCGGTCAATGCACGCATGGTCATCAGCATGCGCCGGACGTCGGGGTGATGAATAATCGAGACAGGGCCGGGCGAACCTTCAACGGCACGGCTTTGAACCCGGTCCCGGGCGTAGGCAACCGCTTTTTGATAAGCACGGTCGGCAACGGCAACGCCCTGCATGCCGACGGCGAATCGCGCCGCGTTCATCATGATGAACATCGCCTCGAGGCCCCGGTTCTCTTCACCCACCAGCCAGCCAATCGCGCCGGGCGCTGGGGCACCACCACCGGTTGAGGCGACCGGACATTTGCCGTCGCCATACAGCAACACGGCCGTTGGGCTGGCCTTAATGCCAAGCTTATGCTCGACCGACGCACACCAGACGTCGTTGCGCGCGCCGAGGCTGCCGTCGTCGTTGACCAGAACCTTGGGCACGACAAACAACGATAAACCTTTGACTCCCTCAGGGGCTCCAACGACCCGCGCCAGAACCAAGTGAATGATGTTCTCGGCCAGATCGTGTTCACC
>RFVZ01000484.1 GCA_009922405.1 Betaproteobacteria bacterium | reverse complement strand
TTGAAAGAGGCTCCGCGGGTCTCACAAAGGGACCTGCGTCTGAATATTGGGCTGTCGCCCCAACGCCCGCGTCTGGGTGGAAACTTCACCCTGGGTGAAAAATTCGGGGCACTTTCGCTGTCCCTGCCGATCTCAGGCTTTGAGTGGCGGCGGCCGACCGACGTGGTTAATCGCCGCGATATGCCGGGTCTTGATGGGCAGTTCTCGCAGGTTATTCAGTCAGGCCGGCAAGAGAATTATGGTCGGGGAATCAACATGGGACCCCGTCTGAGCTGGAAGCTGAGCGACGACGAAACACTGACCTGGCAGTCGTTCTTGCAAAAAGGGATTTTTCACAACGATATTCATTACAACAACCAGATCTTGCAGGGTAATCCCAGTATCGAGGACGATTCCACCAATCGTGGGACCTGGCAAAACATTCGGACCAACCTGCAGTGGACCAACTATCTGAGTGCAACGCAGAGCGTTGAGCTGAAGGGTGGTTTGCAAAATTCGCGCAGCACCTTTGACAACCGCACGTTCCGGGCGGGCGTCAATCAGTTGCGAGCGGTTGGCGACAACCTCGAAAACGGGGCGACGCAGGCCGGAAAGTTCACGCAGATCCTTGATGGCCAGCACAGTGTGACGGTTGGTTGGGATCTTGAACTGCGGCAGCGTGATGAAGAACGCACGGTGACGGTTGGGGGCTTGCCGCAATTGGCGGATTATGAAGGGCGGCCATTCTCAGCACGGATTGAGCGCGAGGCGCTATTCCTGCAAGACGAGTGGGAAATCAGCAAGCAATGGTCGGCCAACTTGGGGGTGCGTGGCGAACGGATCCAGACCACCAGTAAGACCTTAGATCTCCCGGTTAGCAACGAAAGCAGCGTACTAACGCCGCTCCTGCACCTGAATTACAAGTTTGATCCGAAGGCGCGCGATCTGATTCGAGCGAGCTTGACCCGCAGCTACAAACCGCCAGGTCTTGCGACTTTGATGGCGCGGCCAACAATCACACGCCTTTACGACAATCTCAGCCGAACGAATACAGAGCTGGCGCCGGACCGGGACGGTAATCCCAATTTGCGCCCCGAGCTTGCGACAGGCCTCGATTTGGCTTACGAGACCTATCTTCCCGATGGGGGCTTGATAAGCGTTGGGGTGTTCTCTCGGCAGATCGAAAATCTCGTGCGGAACGTGACCTCGCTCCAAACGGTCCCTTATGCGTCTGCGCCACGCTGGATCTCGCGTCCAACCAATTTTGCCAGTGCGCAAACCCAAGGCCTTGAGCTTGAAGTCAAAGGGCGCGCGGGCGAATTGATGCCGTCGTTTTTCGAGCGCCGCATGCCGCTGAATTTGCGAGCGGCCATCAGCTTTTATCACTCCAGCGTTGATACGGTTCCAGGGCCGAATAATCGACTGGACGCCCAGCAACCATGGTCTGGCACGCTAGGAGCCGATTACCGGATGACCAGTTTGCCGGTCACCG
>RFVZ01000483.1 GCA_009922405.1 Betaproteobacteria bacterium | reverse complement strand
AAGGGCTGGCTGATTCAGGTCGAGTTACTGGGTGTGGGGGTTGCACCCGCTCATGCGCGCTCAGCGATCCTGAGCGCTGTGCGATCGGGGGATCTGGTTCGTTGGCGCGACATGCTTTTGGAGCTTCACGGCATCGGCGTCTCACGAATTGGTGGGTCGGGGCTGGTCATGCCCATTTCGCGCCCGGGTGATGACGTGCGAATCGCCCGGCTGTTGTGGTTGGCGCCGTCGGCCCGGGGCGAGCGGCGCTGGTTTGCACAGCGGGTTGAGCACCGCGAGGGGCTGAGTTGGGCGCTCCTGGACGCGTTTTGCCGCCCGGTATTCGATGCTGAAATGCTTGAGCTGTTGGCCCCACCCTGGCGTGCGATGGTTGTCGATGAATGGCTCGCGCGCTCGCTTTCGGTACCCCGGCCCAGCGATCAGGAGGCGATTGAGTGGGCGGTCGCCGCTTGCGCGTACGAGACGGCCAATCGCAAAGTACCCGTTGCTCCCGCCGAATGGATCGTGGCCAACGCCGCTTTGTTCATGTCGGGTTTTGTCGATGGGCGCGGGTTTGCTGACAACGGGGACATGTCGGACGAGAGTGCCGACGCGGCTCAATTGCGCTTGCGTTGGCGAACCGCCGACTACCTGTCCTGGCAAGGTCGGGTTGAGCCGGCGCTGCGTCTGCTCGATGGCCACGATGATCCGACCACTCGCGGCTTGCGCGGACAGTTCGCTGTTCTGGCCGGGCAGTGGGATCAGGCAGAGGCCGAATTCGATTCGGCACGGCGAGATCTGCGCGATGTTCTCGGTCGGCGCACGATGCTGTTGCCGTTTCCTCAGCAGTGGATTCATGCCATCGGACTGCTTCTGAAAAACACCCCGATTGCCAACGAAGCGGCCCGTAAACTGTGCCGGGCCGAAGCGAAGGCCTCGGGCGCACCAGGCTGGTTTTGGTCGTCGCTGGAGGCCGTTGCTGAAGTTCGGTTGGGTGACCGGGCCGCTGAAACCATTGTGATTGAACCCTCTCGCGAAGATGGGTTCGTCGCGCTCAATGATGCCTTGCGGGCCGCCTGGCTCCGACGCAAAGTGGTTCGACCAGCCGTATTTGACGCGTGGGCCACCCGGTTTGCGGCCGCTGGTTATCAGCGTATCGCGGATGAGTTTGCCGTCGCACGTGCGATCTCCGAAGGCCAGGATCCTCCCAAGACTGGGCCCACGCTGGCAGGGGCGTTTGCCAGTGAAACTCCTTGGCGCCGGGCCCTCGCCGCCATTGCCGGCTTGGCTGCGGACGAGGCGACCTCGGGTTCGGCGACAGTGAGCGAGACGCGTCTGATCTGGATGCTGGAGATTGCTCAAGACCCGAATGATTATGACGATCCTGACGATTCTGGCGATTCCGATCATTCTGATGATCAGGGAAATTCCGATTTTGCAGGAAATTCTGAATTCGCATATGACCCCGAAGGGCGTTCGTTACACGGACGGGTCGCCGTTGCACCGTTC
>RFVZ01000482.1 GCA_009922405.1 Betaproteobacteria bacterium | reverse complement strand
GATGGCCTTGATGTCAGCAACCAAGACGGTGGAAGTTCCAGGAAACACGACGATTTTCTGGAAGGGTGATGCTCCGGATGCTCTCTATATTGCATTGAGTGGCCGCCTCAAAGTTTTTGTGCGCGATCAGAAAGGGCGCGAGACCGTGTTCGCCACTCTCAAACCGGGCGATTATTTCGGCGAGATGGGAATCATTGATGGAGAGCCGCGCTCAGCCAACGTTGCGACGATCGAACCCTGCACGCTTCTCAAGCTTGGCGCTACCGAGTTTGACATCTGCTTGCAGACCAACTTCCGAATCGTTCGTACGGTACTGAAGGGATTGTCGGCGCGAATGCGCGAGTTGAATGCACGTAACGTGGCCCTTCAGCGCTAATGGCAGAGCGCTGATCGCTGAGCGCTGAATTTGGACGTTACTGCTGTGATCGCAATATCATCGAGACGTCTCGCGGTCTCTCTAAAGCCCGCAAGTCACCGCGCCAGCAACTGGCGAGAGGTTGGTGATGTCTGAAGGCGCGGACGATCAGGAAACCGAACTCCTTGAAATCTGTGACCGGATTTTGGCCGGTGAACTAATACCGGCTGACTCTGAAGAGTGGGCAAAACTCGCCAAGCAGTACAAACGGCTGAGCAAGAATTTTCAAAAGATACTCAAGGTCAGCGATCGGAACGAAAGGACGCTCCAGAAGATTTCGCAGGATGTCGGGGTCGAAAAACTGCGATTTGAGCGGCTGTCTGACCAACTCGCCAAGTATTTGCCGAGGCAAGTTTTTGAGTCCATTCTTGCGGGTGATCAGGCTGCGTCAATTGCAACCAAACGGCGTCGACTGAGCGTCTTTTTTTCCGACATCTGTGGTTTCACGACCATCTCGGAATCATTGCAGCCGGAAATCCTGACGCAGTATATGAATCGGTACTTTTCCGCGATGTCGGATTTGGCGCATGAGTATGGTGGCACGATCGACAAGTTCATCGGCGACGCGATCATGATCTTCTTTGGTGATCCTGAATCACTGGGAGAGCGAGGCGATGCCCAGCAATGCGTCAAGATGGCTGTGGCGATGCAGAAACGCCTTGCCGAGTTGGCAATTGAGTGGAGCGCGGAAGGATTTCAACCCGGCTTCATCGTTCGGATGGGTATCAATACCGGTTATTGCAACGTCGGCAATTTCGGCAGTAGCGACCGGATGGCCTACACCATTCTCGGCGCCGAAGTGAATCTGGCAGCACGTTTAGAGGGGGCCGCCGATCCAGGCGGCATCCTCTTGTCGCAAGATACCGCGTTGTTGGTGGGCGACCTCTTTGAGTTGGAGGAACGCGAACCCATCAAACTCAAAGGCATCTCTAGACCGATTCGGACTTTTGCAGTCAAGCGGGCACTCACCAACAGTGACAGCGCCGCAGCGATTCACGAAATTTTGCTTCCCGACGGGCACCGCATGGCCATCAACCTATCCGAGTTGAGTCTGAGCGAGCGTAATCGGCTCTTTGCAGAATTG
>RFVZ01000481.1 GCA_009922405.1 Betaproteobacteria bacterium | reverse complement strand
CAATATTTATGTAATATATATAATTATTGTAATTTCCAGATACATCTCGAATCTGATACGTAAACAAATCGCTACCGTTGAAATCTGCGGCTGGCAGATAAACAAAGCCACCAGCAGAAGTCAGCGACAGCGTTCCGTGCAGCGGCCCTGCCATGGTGGTGTAGTTGACGCTGGCGCGCGGTTGATCCGAAGGATCCGGTAACGACGACTCCAGCGGAACATCCTCATCAATGGTGAATTCAAAATCACGCCCGCTTGCAGCTCTGTTGAGCTGGACAATCTGATCGCTAAATTCAATACGTTCAATATTGACGAGCGTATCGAACCCGCTCGACCCATCACGGCTAGCCACGTAGACGTTGCCATAGCTATTGGAAACGACTACCTGGTCACGCCGAACGTTGAAGACGGCGGTATCAGCCCCCTCCCGACCATCAATCCAGTCATTACCCGATAGACCTTGGAGCCGGTTATCGAGCGAATTCCCAATCAGGACATCGTCACTGGGGCTGCCCACTGCATTTTCGATCCAGGTACCCAGCGCGATACCCAGATTTTCCTGACTTGAAAAACCGTCCTTAGAGATCCCGACACTGCTCAAGTGCCCCGGCTGGAGGTCAACCAACACGCCAACAGGCGAGGCCGACGCGTCAAGCTTATCAATGCCGGCATCATCAACTAGGGTGCGCTGCACAAGTGCATCATTGCCACCGACCAGATAACGAGTATTGTCCTTTGCCGTTGCAGTCGCCCCATACAAATAACGTAACGCGGCAACATCCAGCAGTCCCCAATCGGCCCTGAACTCACCATCGACCGAAGTACCCTCGGACATGACGGTCATCGCCGTGCGATCGTCGCTACTTCTTAACTGCGCCGTCCATTGATCGGTCGAATCGTAATTTCGGGGATGGCGCAAACCCAGTGCATGGCCAATCTCGTGAAGCAGTGCGGCATAGCCCTCTGAGCCAGGCGCTAGTTGCACCATTGACTCGACATCTATCCAGACGTCGCCCGCTGAACCGCTGGGATCATTGAGAGAAGGGGGAAAGGTCACCCCCTTGGTCTGGCTTTGTTGACTGACGCCAAAGCGGATTTGCCCGACCGCGCCTGTGGCTTCATTAACCTCGGTAAAACTCAGGCCCGCAAGCGCTGCCGTTTTAGTCAAAATATCGCGAGCCGTTGCGCGTTCGCTTTCGGTGAACGCCCGGAAGCCCGCTTTACCTGGTCCATCGGCGGGCACCGATTGCACGAAACTGAAGCTCACCCTGGCGGAGGTGCCGAGCGGGGCATTCGAGTTCCAGCGCTGCGTGGGGGTGCCGACCAGCCCCTGCTGGGCCATTGCAAGTGGGTCGATGAACTCGGACAGAAGTTGCAAGGTGTCCCACGAAGCCCCAATCGATCTGACACCCGCAAGGTCGATTCGTAGCTCCGGGCGCAATGGCGAAGTGATGACCGCGCTCGTACCGTCGATCGATACGTCGATCTTAAAATCACTG
>RFVZ01000049.1 GCA_009922405.1 Betaproteobacteria bacterium | reverse complement strand
TTTGCAAATCAGGTCATGTTGCTGGCGCTGCCGCTCACGGCGGCGGTACTTTTGCACGCCTCGCCCACGCAAATGGGTTTGCTGACGGCGGCTGAACTGACCCCGTTTATCGTGCTTTCACTGCCTTCTGGGGTGTGGCTGGACCGGGTGCGCAAGCTCCCGGTTTACCTCGTGGGTGAGGCCCTGATTGCCTTTGCGTCGGCCAGTGTGCCCTTAGCGGCCTGGCTCGGTCAGCTCTCGATGACGTGGCTTTATGGGGTGGGCTTACTGCTGGGTGCGGTGCATACGGTGTCGGGCAGTGCGGCACAGATTGTCCTCACCCAAGTGGTGGGGCGCGAGCGCCTGGTGCAGGCCCATGCAAAGAATGCGCTTGCAAACTCCGGGGCGGAGGTGATTGGGCCAGGGATTGCTGGGCTACTGATCAAAGTGCTGGGTGCACCCGTTTCGCTCCTGATTAACGCGTGTTTATTACTGGGCTCCGCGCTGATCCTGCGGGGGTTGCCGCTGCGCGAAACGTTGAGAGACCGGCCTGACTCTCCGATGGTGGGTGCCTCAAACATGGGCTCCTCATTGGTGAGTTCTTCGTTTATGCGCGAATTGTGGGCGGGACTGCAGTTTGTGGCCCGACATCGTTTGTTAATGACCTTGGCTGTCCTCATGGGAATTTGGCAGATGGCCCATTACGTGGCGCTCACGGTCCAGATTTTGTTTGCCACCCGCACGCTGGGGCTAACTGAGCAGGCGATCGGATTCAGCTATGCCGGGATGGGGATCGGGACCATCGTTGGAAGCCTGCTTGGGCATCGCTGGAGCCACCGCTTTGGCCCGGGGCCTTGCCTCGTGTTGGGCTATGCCGTAACAGGTGCCGGCTGGGGATTGCTCGCCCTCGCCCCCGAAGGTTTTTGGGGCGTTGCCGCATTTGCATTGATGTTGATGAGTTTTTCGGCTGGCGCGATCTTCATCTTCATTAATTTCCTGGCGCTTCGCCAGTCGGTGACACCAGCGCCAATGTTGGGTCGAATGACCAGCACGATGCGCTGGTTAAGCTTGCTCGCCGCTGGGCCTGGCGCACTGGTCGGGGGTTGGTTAGGGGAACACGTCAGTTTGCGGGCAAGCCTGGGTCTGGCGTCTGCCAGTGCACTTGTGTTGGCCTGGGTGGCCTGGAGCCTGCCGGCGATTCGGGGTCTGAAGGCACTACCCAGCTCGGAGCCCCAGCCGCAGGCGGCTTAAGATCCGGTTTGTGATTGTTCCCATGCCTTTGCCTCCAATTTTGTCCCCGATTTTTGAGCTGAATCATGGCCGTTAACCTCTCCGCGCCCGATCCGTCGTCGCTCGCCAGCATTGCCGGTGTTGAACTTGGAATCGCCCAGGCGGGCGTTCGCAAGGCGAACCGGGACGATCTCACCGTCCTCTTGCTGGCCCCAACGGCGAGCGTGGCGGGCGTTTTCACCCGCAACCGGTTTTGCGCTGCTCCGGTCACGGTTTGTCTCGAACATTTGGCCCAGCACACCCCCATCCGCGCGTTGGTCATTAATACGGGCAATGCCAACGCCGGGACTGGTGATCCTGGGATGGCAGCTGCGCGTTTAACGTGTGATCGGATGGCCCACGAACTGGGCTGCGCAGCGCAGGCCATCCTGCCGTTTTCCACGGGTGTGATTCTTGAGCCCCTGCCGGTGGATCGAATTGTGGCTGCGCTCCCAGCCGCCATTGCTAACGCGGCGCCCGCCCACTGGGCCGAGGCCGCACGCGCCATCATGACGACCGACACGATTCCGAAGGCCGCTTCAAGGACTGCCGTGATTGGCGGGTACCGCGTTGCGGTGACGGGCATCGCGAAAGGCGCCGGGATGATTCGTCCCAACATGGCAACGATGCTGGGTTTTATGGCCACCGACGCGGCAGTGCCTCAGACGCTTCTGGCCCGCTGGGTTCGCGAGATCGCGGACGCCAGCTTTAATCGCATCACGATCGATGGTGACATGTCGACCAACGACAGCTTCATGGTGATCGCCAGTGGCGCAGGTGCATTGCACATCACCGACGGCGAGAGCACCGAGGCCCTGCAATTACGTGCATTGATGACCGAAGTGGCACTCGAGTTGGCACAAGCCATCGTACGCGACGGTGAGGGGGCAACCAAATTCATCACGATCCAGGTCGAGTCCGCTGGAACCGCGGCCGAGGCGGCGCAAGTCGCCTATTCGATTGCGCACTCGCCGCTCGTGAAGACCGGGCCGCATTCTCGCCGCGATCGGCTACGCCGGAATCGAAGACCTCGATGTCCGCTTGGTCGATGTCTGGCTCGATCGCGTCCGGGTGGCCCAAGGGGGCGGTCGTGACCCGGACTATCGAGAAGAAGATGGCCAGCGCGTGATGCGTCAATCTGAGATCACGATTCGCGTGGCCCTCGGTCGTGGGCAGGCGACGACGACCGTCTGGACTTGTGATCTTTCGCATGACTATGTATCAATCAACGCGGATTACCGCTCATGAGTGCCCCCGTTTCACCGCCGCTTTCATCGGATGCGGGATCGACCGTCTCCGCTCGTCTTGAGCGCCTGCTCGAACGTCTCGAACCGCTCCTACCCGCGCCGCGAGAGCCTGATTGGAACGCGTCGATCGCGTTTCGGTGGCGGCGCCAGCAGTCGATTTTCGGCCGCTTTGGCGCGCTCGAGCCGGTCATGCAGGTGGCCAAAATCACCTTGGATGACATCCGCCAGGCCGATGAGGCCAAGCGGTTGGTCGTGCGCAATACGCGTCATTTTGTTGAAGGGCTGCCCGCCAATAACGTTTTGTTAACTGGGGCGCGCGGGACTGGTAAGAGTTCCCTCATTCGGGCCTGCCTGCACGAGTTTGCGGGCCAGGGTTTACGTCTGATTGAAGTTGACAAGGACGATCTCACTGACCTGCCCGAACTGGTCGAGCGGCTGCGGGGACGCCCGGAGCGATTCATCGTCTTTTGTGATGATTTGTCCTTTGAGCAAGGTGAGGCAGGCTACAAGGCGATGAAGAGCGCACTCGACGGCTCGATCGCTTCGACCGGCGATCATGTGCTGATCTATGCCACTTCCAATCGCCGCCATCTCCTTCCCGAGACGATGCGCGAGAACCTGGAAGCGCGGCACCAAGACGACGGCGAAATTCATCCGGGCGATACCACCGAAGAAAAGGTCTCGCTTTCGGAGCGTTTCGGCCTCTGGGTCGCGTTCTATCCCTTTCGCCAGGACGCTTACCTGGATGTGGCGGCCCATTGGCTTGCGCAGCATGGCCTGACGCTCGACGCGGCCGCGCGCACCGCAGCCCTGCGTTTTGCGCTGGAGCGCGGTTCAAGATCAGGCCGCGTCGCAGCCCAGTTTGCCCGCGACTGGGTTGGGCAATGCGCAGACCAGGCCCGCCACGGTGGCTGAGATCGATGTGGCCGTTGGCGTGCTGTTTGATGCGCGCGGCCACGTCCTGCTGGCACAGCGACCGGCAGGCAAAGCCTACGCCGGGTGGTGGGAGTTTCCAGGGGGCAAAATCGAGGCTGGTGAATCGGTCGGTGACGCCCTCGCGCGCGAATTGCAGGAAGAGTTAGGAATTTCGGTCGTGCAATCCACGCCCTGGATGATTCGTCGCCATGTTTACGCCCATGCGCATGTCCGGCTCTGGTTCCGGCGCGTCGAAGCACGACTTGACCAGTGGCATGGCCAAGCGTTCGGGCGCGAAGGTCAAGAATTGAGGTGGTGGGATCCGGACTCGGGTGTGGATGGATTGCCGACTCCGTTACTGCCCGCGACTGAGCCCCTCATTGCCTGGCTAAGATATTAGGCGTTAGTGTTGGTAGGTACTAGCTGCCGAAATCAGGCCGAATCATTGATCCGCCTCTCGTCTCCTGATCGTCCTCTGGCGGCGGCGACTCGGCAATGGCATAGCGCTCGCTGGCCCATGCACCCAGATCGACTTCACGACAGCGCTGAGAACAAAATGGTCGGTACCGACTGTTTGGCGTGAATTCAACCAAATGCTGGCAAGTCGGGCAATTCACCGTGCGCACGGGAGCAGCGGGCATGGAGGGCTCTTGATTTTTTGACGAGCGGGATTATAGCCAGGGCTGGCCAAGCTAAGCAGATACCGACTAGGCCTTTTGCGTTTCCCGTTCGGCAATGCGGTCCGCGAATTCCTCCAGCGCGCCCAGCAGCTTGCCGGTTGCAATGGCGCGGCGCACCCGCTGGTCGCCCTGGTCGCGGACGATTTCAACCCAGCCTTCGTCAACCAGTCGCTGAAGCGGCTTTCGTAGTCCCGCCTCGCTGCAGCCAATCGAGCCGATCAGCCCCTTGAGCGAAATCGGGCATCCCTCGATTGTTTGGATTGCCACGATATAGGCAGCTTGCGAGACGATGGACGGAACCCCACCCGGGAGGTTGTCCTGTGTCCAGGTGATCAGGTCGGCGATCTTGCCGATGGCGGGCACCAGGCCCCGCTGTCTAACTTCCACGTCTTGCTCCTATTGGGAGCTAAAACGTACCTCAATAAATAAGAGTTTTTAAAAACACAACACTACAAAAAGTTGTACTTGAGTACGACTATCGGTTGGTTGTACTCGGCTTAGAAGTTACAGAGCGTCATCTCGAATTCGACGTTGCCCTCGAACGCGCGCGGGCGCAGATCACCATCCTGGCTGGTAAAACGCAGCCACAACATATGCCGGTTGGCGCTCAGCTCTGGAATGGCTGGGGTCTGGTCAGCGATCCGGATCTGCAGCAACTGGTAGGACTTGCCACTAAGTTGTTGCTGGTAGCTTCCGGACTGGGCCTCGGCCTGGGAGGGCTGGCCGCTGTCGCGCAGTAGCCGCAGCGTCAAGCGTAAGGCATCCCGCAGGGGGCTGAGCGGGAAGAACCACTGCGCTAGATTTTGGAGGCGGGTGTTGGCGGGGCGGTTGCGCCAGGCGTGGTAGGAGGGCACGTCAAACTCGTTGGCCCCACCTGGGATATTGGTGCGTCCACGAACTTGCATCAGCCATTCGTTTTCACGAAGGTACTGCCCGGCCCGGCCGACGGTTGAACCGAGAGCGTTAGCGACATGTTCGATTTCTGTGAGCACGCGTGAGAGTGCTTCGATGGACACGCCGGGTTTGTCCCGAAAGCTGATGACGGATTGGCGTTGGCGTTCGAGTTCCTGCATCAGATCGGACTTGATGTCTGACCGAGCGGTCACTTCGAGGATGTCGAAAAGCGCCAACAACGCAACGTGATGGTCGAGCGAATCGGGTCGCGCAACGAAGTGCTCGAATTTTCCGAACAGATCTTCCAGTCGAAGCAGTGTCCGAATACGTTCGTTGAGTGGGAATTCGTACTGAAGCAAATCGATTGCGCCCGACGACCGGCAAAAATTCAGCGTGCCTTTATGATAGCTCTAAAGGCAACGATGCGGTGTTCCGAGTCAGATAACAAGTGTGGGTTGGATCAGAATCAACTGCGCAATTGACAGTATGTCGCGTGCAGCGCCTGGATCTGGCCCGGCAGTTCCGCGGGCAAACCCGAGTTGTCAATCACATCGTCGGCTTGAGCCAGTCGTTCCTCGCGGGTGGCCTGCGCATCCAGAATGGCTTCGATTTGCTCGAGCGCCAAACCACTGCGTTGAATCACTCGTTCAATTTGGAGCGCTCTAGGGCAATCCACCACAAGCACCCGATCGACCCGTGAGCGCCAATGGCGCCCTTCCACCAATAGCGGCACGACGACAATCCTGTAAGGACCGTCGACGGCTTCGAGCGCACGAGTGCTTTCTGCGCCGATCATTGGGTGCAGGATCGCTTCGAGGCGTTTGCGGGCCAGCGGATCTGAAAAGACAATCTCACGCATGACGGATCGATCCATCGCCCCCGTGGAGTCTGCGACGCTTGGGCCAAATTCTGCAAGGATGGCAGGCATCGCGGTGCCATTGGGGGCGGTCAGGCGATGCGCGATCTGATCGGTATCGACGACGCCCGCACCAAGCGCGGCAAATGCATCGGCGACGGTCGATTTACCGCTCCCAATGCCCCCTGTCAGGCCGATTAGTGCTCGGTGCTTCACAACCAGCAATCAACGAAAACCGGTGATCTGCGCGAGAGGCTCGCCCAGGTACAACACAGCGATCCCGGCGCCTGCCAGGTAGGGCCCGAACGGGATGGGGACCTCTCGGCCCTGTCGGCCACTAAAAATCAAGCCAAGTCCCACCGCAGCGCCAACGCCGGAGGCGAGCAGCAAGATCGCCGGCAATTGGGACCAGCCAAACCATGCCCCGAGCGCGCTAAGGAGTTTGAAGTCGCCGTAGCCCATGCCCTCTTTGCCGGTCGTGAGTCGAAATCCTTGATAAACCATCCATAACGCGAGGTAACCCACCACTGCGCCAATCACCGCTTCATCTAGCGCAGCAAAGTGCCCCTGGAGATTAACCAGCAGACCGAGCCAGAGCAGCGGTATGGTTAATTCGTCGGGCAGCAGCAGGGTCTCAAGATCAATCATCGTCAGCGCGATCAGCACGAATGAGAGCGCTGCGGCTGCCAGACCGGTGGTGGTCGCGCCGAAGTGGGCGATGGCCAGGGCGGAGGATGCCGCGCCCAGCAGTTCAACGATAGGGTAGCGGATCGATATTGGCGCGCTGCAGTCGGCACATCGGCCACGCAACCAGAGCCAGGACAATACGGGCACCAGATCTTTAGTCTGAATGGGAGCGTGGCAGGCCGGGCAGTGAGAGCGGGGCCAAGCTAGGTTGAACCCGCTGGGGGGGACTTCGGCGGGGTGTACGCCGTCGAAGTGCGCGGCCGTGCTTGAGTTCGGTTCTGCCGCGGCAGGACCCAAACGAATATTGCCCTGAGCCTCTTCTAGAACCGCCCGGGCATCGGTTTGCCAGCGTGCCTCGAGCATGCGGGGCAGCCGAACGATCAAGACGTTCAAAAAGCTGCCGATGATTAGACCGACCAGCGCGGCAATCAGCACCCAGGCGGGCAGTTCGAGCGGTAGAGTGAAATTCAGTGGGGGCTCCCGAGTGGGTCGATGGCAGGGGTCGAGGGGATCACCGGCCTGGCCGGACCAGCAGAAATTCCCCGAGCCGCGACCTTAGCAAAGGTCGGCGATTTGTCGAGGGACTCTTCGACCAGGTCGCCAATCTGTTGCGCAGTGATCGCGCTGAGCGTCCAGCCGAGGTGGCCATGTCCGGTGTTGTAGAAGACCCTGGGCGATCGGCCCTGGGCAACCCGGGGGAGAAGGTTGGGCATCATGGGGCGCAAGCCCGCCCAAGGCAACACTTGCCGGGTGCAGACAGCTGGGAAGCACTCGGTCACCCAGTCCACCAAGGGGCGAATTCGATCGGCCCGGATGTCCCGGTTAAAGCCGTTGAACTCAGCTGTTCCAGCGACCCGAAAACGGTCCGGGCCAAGGCGGCTGGTGACCAGCTTGGTTGCATCGTCAAGCAGACTAACGGTCGGCGCACCTGCCTGACTGGCCATGTCGTCCAGACGCACGGTGATCGAATAGCCTTTGACGGGGTAGATATTGACCCGGTCGCCGAGTTGGGCGGCGAGCGCCCGGCTTGCCGTGCCGGCACAAACCACGACGCCATCAAAACTCGAGGTTTGGGTCGCGCCATCGCACCGCACCGTGACGTGTGCCTGAGTATCTGAGCTCTGCACACGCTCGACGTTGCCGCCCTGCAAAAATATCGCACCGTGTCGTTGGGCTGCCCCCGCGAGACCCGTGGTGAATTTGTGAATGTCTCCGGTGGAATCGCTTTGGGTGTAGTACCCCCCGAAGTAGGTACCTGCGAGGGTCGGCTCAATCGATCGCATCTCGTCTGGTGTGACCGGACGGCGCTCGAGCCCGCCTGCCGCCAACAGTTTGGAGACCCTCCCAGCCTGTTCAAAACCGGCCCGATCGCGATAGATATGCAGGATGCCCTCCTGACGCAAGTCAAACTCAATGCCCTCCTCGGCTGCCCAGGCCAAGAGCGGTGCGCGGGCGGCAATGGCCAGCCGAGCGGTAGCGATCGTGTTGACTTCGTAGCGTGGTATAGCGGCCAGGAATTCGGCAAACCACGATAACTTGTGCCAGCTCGGGCGGGGATTGACCAGCAACGGCGCATCGGGGCGCAGCATCCATTTCAACCCCTTCAAGACGGTGGACCAGTGATTCCAGACCTCGGCGTTCGATGCCGACAGCTGTCCGCCGTTGGCAAAGGAAGTCTCCATCGCCGAATAACGGTGGCGTTCGAAGAGGGTCACGCGAAAACCCCGGCGCACGAGGGTGTAGGCGGTAGTCACGCCGGTGATTCCGCCACCAATAACGGCGATCGTTTTCATATTCTTCAGGTCTCCGAGCGTCGATAGGCAACGCGCCCATACGATTGCATGTTGCGCGCCCCCTCCGTTTCGGAACCTGAGAGATTCACGGTCCGTTCGAACTGCCTGGTTCGACTGGTCGACCAGAGCGCCCTGACAGTCCGCTTGCTCCTTCGGCGCTGTCAACCGCCTGTGCATGGCCGGTTAACGGACTCTCCCGATCGTTCGCGAGTCTGCGATGAACTGCAAAACCCCGCGACCACTCTCTATTCTAGCGCTACTGGCCGAGGGCTTTCCATTGCGTTTCGCGTACACAAACGCCGCCCAGTACGAAGCCCCCGCCTTTGGGCAGATGTTCGCGGGCTTGTTCGCAATCATCGAACGAATCAAACGAGCCTGCGAACCGACTCTTTTGCTGACCCGACTCATTCACATACTGAACGAGTACAACCCGGGACCCCGGCGGATCGAGCAGAAACATCAGTTTGTGGCGCTGCGAAACAATCAGCGCAGCGATGCCCAGAAGGGCAATCGATCCCAGAGCGATCACGAGAGTCTTGGTCTTCATGGGGCACCTCCCGAAGGTTGTGACCCTATTAGAAGCCTGAACGGGGCGTTGATGTTTGACCCAGATCAAAGTCTTTAGATCAAACACGCATAAGGAATCGCGTTTTTGTTCCTTTTCCGGACTAATGACCGCGACTAAGCTCCGCACTCCTCTTTTTGCAGTATTCAGATGAACTCAAATCGCCTCGCCCCCGCACTGGACTCAGCCTCGGCTTCGGCTTCAGCTTCGGACTTGGATCGCCCGGCCTGGTCCCGCCGCACCTGGCTGCAGACTGCACTGGCGGCTGGCGTTAGGGCGACCGCGACCTTTCCGGCAGCTATCTCGATGACCGCGGTGACGTCGTTGCCCTTGTCCGCTCGGGCCGCGAACACCACCCTGCTCAATGTCAGCTATGACGTCTCGCGGGAGTTCTATAAAGAATTCAACACGGCCTTTGTTGCGCACTGGAAAAAGACCACGGGCGAGGACCTGACGATCAATCAGAGTCACGGCGGCTCCAGCCGGCAGGCCCGCAGCGTCATTGACGGTCTCGAGGCCGACATGATCACGATGAATCAGTCCAATGACATCGATATCTTGTACGAGCGTGCCAAGATGGTTCCGCAAGACTGGGCTAAGCGCCTGCCCAATAACAGCGCGCCGACCACGTCCCTGTCGATCATCCTGGTGCGTCGCGGCAACCCCAAGAACATCCGTGACTGGAGCGACCTCGGCCGCCCGGGCGTGAGCGTCATCATTCCCAACCCGAAGACTTCCGGGAACGGGCGCTACACCTACCTGGCCGCGTGGGGGGCTGGCATCAAAGCGGGCCTCAGCCCCGACGCTGCCAAGGCGTTGCTGACGCGAATGTTTACCAACGTGCCAGTGCTTGATGGTGGCGGGCGTGGAGCGACGACCACCTTTGCACAGCGCAATCTGGGTGATGCACTCGTGACCTTCGAGTCCGAAGCGCCGTTGATCGAACGCGAATTCTCGGGTGGGTTCGAGGTGATTTACCCGTCGCGTACGATTTTGGCCGAAAACCCCGTCTCCGTTGTGGATCAGGTCGTTGACAAGCGCGGCACACGCAAACAGGCCGAGGCCTATCTGAATTTTCTTTACACCGAGGTGGGTCAGGACATTGCGGCGCGCTTTCATTTGCGGCCGCGCAACGAAAAGATCCTTGCCAAGTACGCCAAGGTCTTTCCAAAAGTGAACACGTTCACGGTCGACGAAGTCTTTGGCGGTTGGACGAAAGCGCAGAAGGATCATTTTAATGACGGTGCGAGCTACGACCAGGTGATCGCGGCCGCCAAATCCCGCTAGCGGATCACCACCGTTTAGTCCCCAAGCCGATCCCCGCCGCCGATGTTCTCTCGCGTTCTGCTCAAGCGCCACAGTGTCCTGCCGGGCTTTGACCTGGCACTTGGGCTGGCGGTGACGTATCTGAGTCTGATCGTGCTGATTCCATTATCGGCTGCGTTCCTGAAGACCTTCGCCTTGTCGTGGTCCCAGTTTGTTGATGCGGTGGCGACTCCGCGGGTGGTGGCCTCGTATCAACTGACGTTCGGGGCTTCGCTGTTAGCCGCTCTGGTGAACGCCGTCTTTGGGCTCATCATGGCCTGGGTTCTGGTGCGGTATCCGTTCCCCGGCAAGCGCATCGTGGATGCGCTGGTTGATCTGCCATTTGCCTTGCCGACAGCCGTCGCAGGAATTGCGCTTACCGCTATTTACGCTCAAAACGGCTGGATCGGCCGCTGGCTGCCATTCAAGGTCAGCTTCACGCCGATCGGCGTCTGGGTCGCATTGGTGTTTATCGGGCTCCCCTTTGTCGTTCGGACGGTGCAACCCGTGATCGAGGACCTCAACCATGAACTCGAAGAAGCCGCGGCCACGTTGGGCGCCGACCGCTGGCAGACCTTCTCGAGGATCGTCTTCCCGATCTTGACCCCGGCCCTCTTGACCGGTTTTGCGATGGCCTTTGCGCGGGCGATTGGCGAATACGGTTCGGTCATTTTTATTGCCGGGAACATCCCGATGGTCAGCGAAATCACGCCGCTTCTGATCATCACCAAGCTCGAGCAGTACGACATCGCCGGAGCCACCGCGATCGCGGTAGTAATGCTGGTGACTTCGTTCTTTTTGTTGCTATTGATCAACTTGCTACAAGCGTGGTCGCGTCGCCGCCAGGGGGGCTTGTGACTAGTCTGGCCGCTGAGTCGATTTCGATGAGTCACGTGGGGCTTGTACCCGCGTTGATGCGCCGGTCAACGACCGAGCCGCGTTGGGTTCAACGGACGCTCATCGGAATCTCGTGGGTTTTTATGACGGTGTTCTTATTCGTCCCCTTGGCCAGTGTGTTCGTCGAAGCGTTTGCCAAGGGCTGGGCGCTCGCTCTCGAGGCGATTACGGAGCCTGACGCGCTGGCGGCTGTTCGACTCACCCTTCTGGCTGCCGCGATCAGCGTGCCGCTCAATCTGGTCTTTGGAGTGGCTGCCGCCTGGCTAATCGCAAAGTTCGATTTTCATGGCAAGAGTGTGTTGCTCACCCTGATCGACTTGCCGTTCTCGGTGAGCCCGGTCATTGCAGGCTTGATCTTTGTGCTTGTCTTTGGCCTGCAGGGTTGGATGGGCGAATGGTTGGTTGCGCACGATGTCCGGGTGATTTTTGCCGTGCCAGGCATTGTGATGGCCACAATTTTTATTACTTTTCCCTTTATCGCACGCGAGTTGATTCCGCTGATGCAAGTCCAGGGTATCGAGCAGGAAGAAGCCGCGCGAGTATTGGGCGCCAATGGGTGGCAGGTTTTTTGGCGCGTGACTTTACCGAACATTCGCTGGGCCCTGCTTTACGGCGTGATTCTTTGTAATGCCCGCGCGATGGGAGAGTTCGGCGCGGTCAGCGTGGTGAGCGGTCATATCCGTGGGCAGACCAATACCATGCCCTTGCATATTGAGATTGCTTATAACGAGTACCAGTTTGTTGCCGCTTTTGCGGTGGCCTCCCTACTGGCTGCGCTGGCACTCGTCAGCCTGTTGGCCAAGTACCTGGTCGAGCAGCGCGTCAAGCGCGAGATGCAAGCCCGCTGACCGCGGCTTCCGCGGACTCCTCTTAAAAAGGCCGACTGATCGAATGAGCATTGAAATCCGTGATCTCACCAAGCGTTTTGGCGCCACCACGGCTTGTGATGATCTGCACCTCGATATTCCCTCGGGGGAGTTGGTGGCGCTGCTCGGCCCCTCGGGCTGTGGCAAGACCACGCTCTTGCGCATCATCGCGGGGCTGGAGTCCCCGGATCGAGGCAGTGTCTTGTTTCATGGCGAGGATACGACCAACACCGACGTTCGCTCGCGCAATGTCGGTTTTGTGTTCCAGCATTACGCCCTCTTTGGGCACATGACGATCTTCGAGAACGTGGCCTTTGGCCTGCGGGTCCGTCCCAAGCGCACGCGGCCAAGCGAGACCGCGATCACCGCTCAGGTCATGCGCCTGCTCGATCTGGTGCAACTCGGTTTTCTCGCCCAGCGCTACCCGCATCAACTATCGGGCGGACAGCGCCAGCGTATTGCCTTGGCCAGGGCCCTCGCGGTCGAGCCCAAGGTCTTGTTGCTTGATGAGCCCTTCGGTGCACTCGATGCCAAAGTGCGAAAGGAGTTGCGTCGCTGGCTGCGCCGTTTGCATGATGAAGTTCATGTCACCAGCGTCTTTGTGACCCATGATCAGGACGAGGCGATGGAGGTCGCCGACCGGGTTGTGGTCATGAATCAGGGCCGGATCGAGCAGCAAGGAAGCCCCGATGAGGTCTACGACCATCCGGCCACACCCTTTGTGTTGCAGTTCTTGGGCGACGTGAATTTGTTTCATGGTCGCCTGGGTGCAGCCGAGGAAGACGTGTTCTACGTTCGGCCCCACGAACTGGAAATCGTCACAGAACCTGGCGCTGACACCTGGCCTGTGACGCTGGTCGACACCCTGACGGTGGGTCCCAATACGCGACTTGAGTTTGCGCTCGATGACGCCGCGCAGCGCGCGGGTGGGCAGAGTCAACGGGCGGCGCATGTCGATGTCGAGTTGCCCCGGGCTGCATTTTCGGAGCTGCGCGATCGGCTCGGACTTCGATCGGGTACGCGGGTGCATTTGCGGCCCCGACGGATTTCGAGGTTCAAGCTGCCTGTCTGACTGCCTGCCTAACGCTTAGATAGGTCCGAGCCATGGTTGGAGGACCTCGATGGTGTGTCATCCGCTCGGGGTGGTGGTGATCGGCCATTGGGTGTAGTGTCCAGTGATTGTCCGCCTGTCAAGGAGCGCCCGTGAATGCCCGGATTGACCTCGATGAGGTGAGATCTTTTTTGGAGCACCAGCCCGAGACCACCAAGATCTATCTCTGTCTCTTATA
>RFVZ01000480.1 GCA_009922405.1 Betaproteobacteria bacterium | reverse complement strand
GTGGTTGAAACGCGGTTAATTTCAGCAGTTGTCACGACCTTGATGCGGTCACGCAGCAGGAAAAACAGGCGCCAGTCGCCGAGGGCAACATACTCTGAGAGTGCGAGGCCGACTTGCTCGGGGTCGGTAAAACGGCGATCCCATGAGATCAGCCAGTTCGCCCGCGCCCGATTCACCTCATCATCCTTAAAGGGCGACTTCTCAATCGACTCGATGACCTCAACGAGCGCTGCCTGGGCTGCATCGACGGACTGACCGGGCGCCAGTTGAGCGCCAAAAATCGCTACACCCGGATCGAATGCCCCCCGACTGAAGCCAAACACATTGGCCGCCAGTTTGTTGTCAATCAAGCGCTGGTGCAGTCGCCCTGCCGGATCGTCACTCATCAGGAGGTCGATGAGTTTGAAGGCCGTCATGTCGGGGTGGGCCCCGGGTGGCGTGTGATAAGCCGCCAGGATCAGCGGCACGCCACCGACGCGCCGCACATTGACTTGACGCTCGCCATCCTGAGTCGGATCCAGCGTGTAGTGCCTTGGCAGGGCCCGCGCCGGAGCGGGGATCGCAGCGAATTCGGTTTCGATGTGGGCGAGGATCGCAGCCCGATCAAATTTGCCCGAAACGATCAGGGTCGCGTTGTCGGGTTGGTAATAAAGTTTGTAAAAGGCCTTCAGGCGATCAATATCCACACCCTCGACATCTGCGCGGGCGCCTATGGTGCTTTTACCGTAGTTATGCCACTGGTACATCGTCGCCAGCGTCTTCGAGAAAAGGACCTGAAACGGGTTGTTTTCCCCGCGCTCCATTTCGTTACGTACCACGGTCATCTCGCTGTCGAGATCGGCCTTGGCGATATAACAATTCACCATCGAGTCGGCCACCCACGAGAGGTACCACCGCAGGTTGTCCTCGTTGGCGCTCAGGCTCGCGTAGTAGTTGGTGCGGTCGACGTTGGTGGTGCCATTGGCTCGCAAACCTCGTTTGCTGAACTCGGCCCAGGCAGTTGGGAACCTTGGCGAGCCCTTGAAGAGCAAGTGCTCGAGCAAATGGGCCATCCCGGTTTCGCCATAATTTTCGTGGCGCGAGCCGACCCGATAGGTGATGTTGACCGTCGTCGTCGGTTTGGAGTCGTCTGGGGCCAACAGGATCTGCAGACCATTTGGGAGTCGATACTCCTCAATGCCTTCCACGCTGCGCACAGCGGCGGCCTTAGAGGAGACCAGCGCGGTGGGCTGCGTGGAAGTCTGGGTCGGCATCGTCGATTGGGCCATCACGGTGAGTCCTGGTGTGACGAGGGCAAAGAGGACGAAGAGTGTCGATGGCCATCTCATACGAAAAATCCCCCGGGGCGCAATGTGGCGCGGTGGCAAAGCGGCCGGCGCTGAGAAGCGTGAGCGCGCGCCACAGCTGTGCTGGGCAGGCCAACAATGAGCGGTCCAGGCAAATCGTGTCGAGCGGCTCAGCGGCATCGCACAGGCGCACAGCTGATAGAAGGAGAGCCT
>RFVZ01000479.1 GCA_009922405.1 Betaproteobacteria bacterium | reverse complement strand
CATCACGCGGATCTTCGACCAAAGCGGAATGATGTCGGGATCGACGGCGCAGTGACGGCCAGCCCGCAGGCGTGTGCCAGTGCTCGATTGATAGCGGCTGCTCCACTCATCTTCACCCGGCCAGTAGCCAGTGATGCGTACTTTGATTTTCTTCACGTCGATCTTTTTGGCGTCTGGGCGCAGATCGATCATCACGTTCGACGCCTGTGTGGCTGGGAACCCAAAGAACGCCAGGAACGTCAGCACCACGTTGCAAAGCGCTCTCATACTCTAACTTCAAGGCACGCTTAGCTATATATGAAAAAAGCTTCTGAGCTTCAGGAATGCTTCGGCAATCAAACATAATTTGATTTTGACTCATAGCTTAACCTCACGCGGGTCGTACTTTTTCAGCCAGCGCCACACTTTGCAGATAGACGTGAACGCATCAAATGCCTGGGCAACTTGCTCGGCGGTGTAGCGGATCTCTTGCAGCTGGCCGGTGACTGGATCGATCAGAATGTTGCGGCAGGCCATGCCTTCGTCCGTAAATGCGTACGCGTATGCACTAAGCTGCAAAAGATCAGTTTCATAGCCCGATGCTTTTGAGACGCCTTTTGCATCTGTTTTAAATTTGCGGGTCTTAAAATCTACCACTTCGATCTCGCCGTTAATGTCGCAAATAAGATCCACCCGGCCTGCGTATCCTTCGGCTTCATTCACCATCACCGATTCACTGGCGTGAACTTTTGTGACGTCTTTATGCCATTCCTTTAGCGATGCAAAGTGAGGCTCGTATCCTTTTGCCAGCTCACCCGGCTCCTCGCCGTTAATTATGATTTCAGCCAGGGAATGAATCTGCGTGCCTCTTATGGCAGCGGCTTCCACTTCCTTTCTGCTGTCCAGTACGACACGTTTAGCAAAATCGCCGTCGGCCTCGCCATCATTCCGTGGCAGGGACAACGCAGATAAAATCGCCTGTTCCTCTTTCCAATTCATTAGCCCCTGTTTACTAGGGCCAGCCGCTCCGAGGATTGTGGTGACGGACGGAAACGCCCCCACCTTGCGGGCGGATCGCAGATCGCCGTGGCACGACTCACCTGACTTTAGGTAGTAGTGTGCCGATTCAGTTTTAGCGGTGACGATGATCGGGGCCATCAGTTCCACCTTCCGATTGCGTGCATCAGTTGCAGGCCCAGCGCGACGGCTAGCAGCGGTAACATTATTTGAATTACGATTGATAGGATTTCCATGGGGGGTATTTCTGGCCGAGGTGGGTATTGCCCACCCCGGCCAAATGCTCAGAACGGCATGGGTGCACCGTCGGCATCTAACTCGACGACGGCTGGTTTCGGTGCGCCAGGGCGATTGCATTTCCTGACGAAGTCCTTGTCGACTTTGACCTTGTTTGCGCCCGCGGGCAGGACGGCCTGCACGTTTGCGTATGTAGAGCCATCACGCTCCGCATGCGTCACGAGGATCTGGCACGGCTTACCGATCAGCGTTTCCAGATCCAGATTC
>RFVZ01000478.1 GCA_009922405.1 Betaproteobacteria bacterium | reverse complement strand
CGTGATCGAAATGCCAGAGCGCCAAGGATGTGTGGATGAGGTGTGCGAGATCCTCGCGCGCCCCCTGCCCTGGGCGCCCGGCCTTGTGCTTCGCGCCGATGGATTTGAGAGCCCCTATTACTGCAAGGAGATTCAATGATGGAAGGACTACTGGACAAGCAACGATTGATTCAGCGAGCACTGGACGCGGGACAGGCCGACAGCTATCAGGTCGGTGGCAATCACTACAAAAACATGCCCATCGCGCCCTGGGACGTGATGGCCACGGCTCTGACACCCGAGGAGTACCGCGGATTCCTGAAGGGCAACGTCATCAAGTACGCCATGCGATCGGCCCAAGGCGCCAAGGAAGGTGCCGAGCGCGACGCCGCCAAGGGGCGCCATTACATGCAAAAACTGGCCGAGTTACCGTGAAACTCCAACTCTCGGAAAAAATTCTCGAGACGCTTGCCCCGGGCGGCGAAATGAGTCGAATGGAGATGACCAACCTATGTCAGCTGCCTTATGACTCATTGCGCAAGCCCCTGGAAAAACTCATGGGCGGCGGGCATATCCGGGGTCGCAAGCGTGCGGTCAAAAACATCTCGCAGCCCGTCTGGTTCTACCACCTGCCAGGCGCGCCACCTCGGGTCCGCGGCGACGACGCCAGAATTGAATCGAACCAACAAACCGAACCAGACCATTGCCGCATCTTGCGCACGCTCGGCCACGCAACTTCACAGGAGACCGAACATGCAACGACGCGTTCTTAAAATCGCAGACCTAGCCACCCGCCCTGGCAGGCCCGGGATGCTGCCGCTATCGGAATCGACGATTCGCAGACTCGTGATCGCGGGGCAATTCCCCAAGCCCTACAAGCTTGGCGCAGCCACGGTTTGGAATATGGCCGACGTGGAGGCGATTATTACTCGGCAGGCGGCCAATGTAGTGGGGTAGCCGCAGGCTGAGGCTGGCGAATGACGGATTACAGGCCGATCTCAATTAAGCATCGCGTTGCCCATCTGACGCATCAAACTAAGATAGTCACGCAATCGGTCTGGTTGTTGGGTCAACAAAATCAGAATTAAGTTCTCATTGGGGTCAATCACAAAATTGGTCCCTGTGGAACCCGACCACCAGAACTCCCCGGTCGAACCTGGCAAGGTGCTCCTGCCATTTTCAAGCCGCACAGCGAAGCCCAGTCCAAAACCCATGCCAGCCTCGGGCCTTGGCCCCAAATTTCCCCATGCGTAGTTAACTGTATTTGTGAACCCAACATTGGGGGGGAGATGGTTTGAAGTCATGAGCTGAATACTTTTACGAGACAAAATACGCACGCCGTCCAACTCCCCTAGGTTCAACATCATCTGACAAAAACGGGCGTAGTCAGCGGATGTAGAAACCAGCCCCCCTCCACCATTGAGCAGCGTAGGTGGAGCGTCGACTGGGCGATCGATATAGGGTTTCCCGGTTTTTGGGTTGATCTGAGATTGCGCAAGCCTGCCCAGCTTTTCGGCCGGA
>RFVZ01000477.1 GCA_009922405.1 Betaproteobacteria bacterium | reverse complement strand
GGGCTCCGGTCACGGCACGGATTCCACCGAAATTTTTGTCCAGATCGTGAACCTCGAGAACCGTGCCCGCGCCTCGGTGCGCCTGCAAAAACCCCGGAAGTGGGAGACCTTCGTAAATCCGGCGCCGACTCATCGCTGCCGATTCTTCAGGGTCAACCTGCCACCTGCGCTTTAACCGAACCCAGATGCCGACCAAACCATCCGGAGAAAACAGAACGAAGCCAACAAAAATGACGCCAAACCAAAGCAACCAGTTATCGGTCCAGATCGAAAACAATTCCCTGAACAGGCTGTAAAACACAACACCCAAGGCGGGGCCGAGGAGGCTCCGCATGCCACCGATCACGACCATGGCCAGCAACTCACCCGAGAAGGCCACGGAGGTGCCGTCGGCCGCTGCCAGCCGATGATGAAAGACCAGCAAGGCACCTGCTACGCCGGTCACCACCGCGGACAGGACAAAGACCCCGAGCTTGTAGCGATCGATGTCGTAGCCCTGAAAGGATGCGCGCTGCTGATTTTCGCGAATCGCCACTAAAACGTGGCCGACGGGTGACCGGATCACCCGCTGCAGCCCATAAACCGTCGCCATCGCAATGCTGGAAGTAAGCGCGTAAAAAACGACCGGATCATCCAGATTCAGGGGCCCCAAGGCGTATCGCTCGATCCCGCCCAACCCACCTTCGCCGCCGGTAAAGCTGGTCCACCGGAAGGCGATGGCATAACTCAACGCAGCCAGGGCGAGCGTCAGCAGCGAAAAATAGACGCCACGCCGCCGCAGGATTAACAGCCCGACCGCAGTCGCCAAAACGGCTGTGAAGCCGATCGACCACAAGAAGGGCATCAAACTTTGCCCAGCAAACCAATGCTTCTGGGCCAAGGCCGCGGCGTAGCCTCCGACACCGAACCAGATGCTATGGCCAAACGAGACCAAACCCGTGTAGCCAACCAACAGATTGAGACCCGTCGCAGCGATGGCCAGAATCACGACCGTCGTCGCGGTATCAAGGGTCAGACCGACTAATTTCAGAGCGAACGGTAGCGCGATCAGGGCAATCGCACCGGTCAAAAGATTTCGGCGAATCTCTCGCTGGGCGAGTTGCTGCGAATTGCCTCTCGCGATCAAATTCTCCGAACCCGAATCAGACGCAATCATTCAAAACGCTCAATTCGCTCACCCAACAATCCACGTGGACGAAACATCAGGACGAGAAACATCAGGATGTACATGGATGCCTCACCGGCAGCCGGAACGAAATGGATCGTTACGCCACGCACCAGGCCAACCAGAAGCGCCGCGAGAATGACCCCCCAGAAACTACCAAGGCCGCCGATGACCACGACCACAAAGGCGACGGTCATGATTTCGGTCCCCATCGCCGGATGAACAACGCTGATCGGGCCAAAGAGAACGCCCCCCAGAGCGGCCATTCCGACGCCCAGCATCACGATTGCCGTCATGTAAGGTTGCAACCGGATACCCAACACCGCGACCATGTC
>RFVZ01000476.1 GCA_009922405.1 Betaproteobacteria bacterium | reverse complement strand
GATGCGACGAACGGTTTTGCTATTACCGTGGCAGGTACCACCTACAACACTAATGGTAATAAAACCGTGAGTGGGGTCGTGACAGCTAATGCGGTAACCGTCCTGGGTGCTAGCCCAAGTATTACGGATCTCAAGAACTGGATCAACGGTTTAGGGGTGAATGTGAGTGCTAGCGTGGTTGAGACCACGGGAAGTTCCAATTGGGCTTTAATGATTCAGGGAACGCAAACGGGTACAACGAATGCTGTTAGCTTTACAGGCCTCACGGGCGTACCGGCCACGCTCACCGATACATCGGTTACCACGGCAGCTAATGCCTCCTTTGTTGTCAATGGCACCACCTTCTCCCGCGCAAGTAATACGGTGAATGATGTGATCGATGGCCTTACCTTAAGTTTGAACAAGGCCTCAGCATCTGCTCAAACAATTAGTGTTGGTAAGGGGACTGATGTTTCGAATGATGCCATTAATACGCTCATTAAGGCATATAACGATGTTATGAGTACCTATAAGACTATGACTGCTAACAGTGCCAATTCGGATAAGCCTGGTAACTTTGCTAACTCTCCCTCTACCCTATCGTTCATCAATCAAATTAAAGATAGCTTTGCCAAGGGCATCTCGTACACCACCAATGGCACCTTAAAAACCATAAGCTTGAGTGCCATAGGGATTGATTTGCAACGGGATGGCACTGCTAAATTTAATTCTGCTTCATTTGCAACGGCAAGTGCTGCGGGTCTGCGCGATACCTTGGCCTTGGGGGTCACCATGGGCTATGTGAGTAGCACGAGTAACCTCAATACATTCTTGACTGCACAAGTCAAAACAGGTGGGGCTTTGAATAGTCAAATTAATTCTGAAACAACAGCGGTGCAGGACCTTACCAAACGCAAAGACAATCTACAGATTCGTTTGAACTCGATTAAAAATAATTTAGTGTCTCAGTATTCCTCTTTAAATGCTTTACTCTACCAACTCAGCTCTACCAGCAACTCTCTGACGAGTGCACTCGATGCACTCACTAACAGTCAGAGAAATAACTAATTCATAAGGAATCATCATGGGCTCAAAATCTGCTCTTGCCTACGCGGCCAATAGTATTGAAACGGGAGTCGTGGCTGCCAATTCCTCTCAGTTGATTGTTCTAGTTTACGAACGGTTATTTGATCACCTCAAGATCGGCAAGAAAGAGCTCGAGAATGGTCGCTATGCGATTGAGTCCTTCACCAAAGCGCACGATCTGATTCAGCAAGGTTTGGTCGCCTGTATTGATTACAAAGAGGGCGGCGATATTGCCCAAAGCCTCGGTGCTATTTATGAATGGTCCCTACGTGAGATTATTAATGCTCGCGTAACTAAGTCACCCGAGAAGATCCAAGAAGTATTAGATGTTCTAACCCCCCTCTATGAAGCTTGGGTGAGCTTAGCCCCCAAAGAGCCTACCCCGATTTTGCAGGCGGTCAGCTCTAGTAATCCAGCGAGAGTTGCAGCAGCCTAT
>RFVZ01000475.1 GCA_009922405.1 Betaproteobacteria bacterium | reverse complement strand
GGAACGACCCACGCCTAGAGCTTACAGATTTCCCTGGTAAGAAATATGCTGGTGGTGGTAAAGTAAACGTTGCGGTTGAACTGGCAAAAAAGATTGCACCTAAGTTTAGCCTAGAATCAATACAGAACATGCCCGTATCATCGGCACAAAAACAAGTTCCCGTAGCAAGGGCGTTTCAAATGCTGTCATCGGAGAATGTTGATCCAAAGGTAAAGCAACAGATCTTTAAGCAGTACCTGCAGATGAATCCAGATCTTGTTAAAAAATCTGGTGCGACTAACTACGACGAGCTAACCCAGGCGGCTTACCAGCAGATGGCTAAAGAGACAGCCGATCAGTTCCAGGCACTCCAGGGATCTGGTGTTAAGTTATCGTTTGACCCCACTGGTGAGAGGGCATACAAGAGCTCCAAAGAGATGCTCGAGGATGCACTGCAAAATAAACGCCTAACAGTATTCCAAGGTGGTGAGCCACACCCAGCGCTTAACAAAGAGGCAAACGAACAGTTCAGGGCCGTGCACGATTATTTTGGTCACGGTACCACTGGTGCATCGTTTGGTCCTAAGGGTGAAGAACTAGCCTACGGCGCGCACTCACAGATGTACTCACCGCTGGCACGCCTAGCCGCTGCGACTGAGACGCGAGGCCAAAACTCTTTAGTTAGCTACTCTGGCATGAACGAAGAGTTAATCAACGCAATGAATCAGCTAAAAGCCCAGCGTGAGCAGTTAATAAAGTCTGGCGGCGACCCAAGCGCAATTAATGATCAGCTTGTTAAGTTAGGCCAACAGTTTAAGTATGCACCACAGAAACCATTAATCCTGCCACCCGAGCAGATTGATATTAACTACCCAGGATTTAACGTTGGTGGTGCTATCAAAAAAGGATTAGAGCACGCTAGGTCACTGCCATTTGTACACTTCTCCAACGCACCATCAATCAGTCAACTAGACCCACGCATGTATGGTAAAGGTATCAAGGGCGCGGAGGCTGATCGCTTAAAAGAGGCGCTGGATATTAAGCCGCGTTCTTATTTTTATGTAGACAAGCCTGGCGTTAAACCAGAGCAAGGACTGGGCCCACACAAGTACCAGGGCACTGCGGAAGGTATTTACCCTCTTGACCAGGATCCACTGGGGCTGTCTGCAATCGCCAAACAAAAAAGCCTTGACCCATATCTAATGAGCCAAGGCATTTCCCAGGTTAATGAGAAACAACAACTCAACGAGCTAGAGCGTCTAATTAAACAAGCAGGCTACAAAGGCTACGCGAATGACGACGTTGGTTTATTGTTCTACCCAACACCTGTCAAAAAGGCAGAGTAGTTACTTCCTGTAACGCTTGCCGTGCCAGCCCTCCGCTGCGAGAGGAAAATCGGGAGCCCACGACGGTGGCGTAGTCATAATACGAATTACGTCGGCCATTGCGGACTCCCCGTTTTGTTCTTCAACGAGGAGTAAGACTTCATCATGCACGCTGTTAATCACTTCGTAACCGGCTT
>RFVZ01000474.1 GCA_009922405.1 Betaproteobacteria bacterium | reverse complement strand
CTCGAGCACTGCATTCGTGGGGTTACTGATTCGACTGTAAACATGCCCCGCGCGCTCCAAATTGAACAGAGCGGCTGCATGGTCTGATGATTCGAAAACAAATGACGTGCTGAGGTACAGCGGAACCGCGCGCGCACCGGTGGCCGAGTCCGGCGAAGCGCCCGCGTGAAGCGCCAGGGTGTCAAAACCAACTAAACTTTCCATCAAGGAAGATCCACCATGCCGTACGAAACCCGATTTTGCACCCATTGCGCAACACCGCTCATGCTGACCACTCAGCTCGAAGACGGCGGCCATAAAGAGCGCTTGCGCTGTCCGGCCTGTCGATGGACGGTCTGGAATAACCCAACGCCGGTTCTGGCGGCGGTGGTGCAGTGCACCGATCGCGACGGGCAACTATTGCTTGCGCACAATGCAGCCTGGCCCGGGCGAAGGGTGCGGTTGATCACCGGATTTATGGAAGCCGGCGAAACACCCGAAGAGGGCGCTGCCCGCGAGGTAACCGAAGAAACCGGCCTCCTTGTCGACAGACTCTCGCTGATTGGGGTCTATGATTTCCAGCGAATGAACCAAGTCATCATCGCCTACCACGCAAGTGCCAGCGGAACCATCGTTCTATCGCCTGAATTGAGCGAATACCGACTGTTTCAGCCCGAGGACGTGCTCTGCTGGCCGGCAGCAACGGGCCTCGCGCTCGCCGACTGGCTGCGTTCAGAGGGTCATGAACCGCGCTTCAGCGAGAACAGACTTTCTTGACAATCAGTTCAGCGGCGGTACCCGGTGTTACCGCTTTCCAGTCATTCGGATGTTCGGTACCCAAATTGGCACCCCGGGCCATGGACTCAGCATGAAGCGCTTCGTAAGTGACCTGATACTCGACCGTCTCACAGTCGATTTCGTACTGCATCCGAACCGAGCGCTCACCGTCAGGGCCCGTCCTCACCCTGTCAGCAATCACCCAGACTGACGTCAGATCGACCTGATGACGGATGGTGTCCGGATTAAAGTAAAACGACGCCTCTTCATTTTTCGCGATCGGCAGCCAGGCTGCCGCGGCAGACGTCACGTGAAGATTCCACACAAGAAACGTCAACATCAGGCGCATAGGCAGACCGCGTCCAGCCGACGAACCGTTGGGGGCGAGGTCATTCAGATCAACGCGCATCAAGAGTTTTCCCGATACATCTCACGCAACTCCCGTTTCAGTACCTTGCCAATGGCACTGCGCGGCAACTCTTGAACAAACCGCAGGTCCGATAAGCGCTGAGTTTTGCCGACCCGAGCATTGACCCAATCCCGAAGCCCCGGAGCGCTTGACTCCGGCGCACTCAAAATGTCCTCTGAATCAGCGCCCAAGCGCCGGACCACAAACGCCACCGGCGTCTCACCCCACTCGACCGAAGGGACCCCAACCACGGCGGCCTCCTGTACCTCTGGATGCTCATTCAAAACGGACTCGAGGTCACTCGGATACAGGTTGAACCCCCCGGAAATAATCATGTCCTTCTTACGATC
>RFVZ01000473.1 GCA_009922405.1 Betaproteobacteria bacterium | reverse complement strand
GGTGGACGACGCCCACGACGATCGTCCCGATCAGCCGGCGCCGCTTCTTTCTCAGCGGCCGCCAGTTCGTTTCTGCCCAAGGTGTCGCCTTTGTACACCCAGCACTTCACACCGATAATTCCGTAGGTCGTGTTGGCCTCGGAAAATCCGTATTCAATGTCTGCCCGCAAAGTGTGCAACGGCACGCGACCTTCGCGGTACCACTCACACCGCGCAATCTCGGCGCCATTCAGACGGCCCGAACTCATCAGCTTGATCCCAAGCGCGCCAAGACGCATCGCGTTCTGCATCGCCCGCTTCATTGCACGGCGGAACATGATCCGGCGCTCGAGCTGCTGCGTGATCGAGTCGGCAATCAATTGAGCATCGGTCTCCGGCTTGCGAATCTCTTCGATGTTGACGTGCACAGGCACTTTCATCATCTTTTGCAACTCGGCCTTGAGGTTTTCAATGTCCTCGCCTTTTTTGCCAATCACGACACCGGGACGAGCCGAGAAAATCGTGATCCGGGCGTTCTTCGCAGGCCGCTCGATGACGACGCGCCCGACCGAAGCGTTCTTGAGTTTCTTGCGCAGAAATTCGCGTACGCGAATATCGTCGTGCAGGGTGGCAGCGTAGGTGCCACGGCCGGCATACCAGCGCGAAGACCAGTTGCGGGTAACCGCAAGCCGGAATCCGGTTGGATGAATCTTTTGTCCCATGGATGAACCTGGTATTGACTCTAGTGTTAAAAGGGCTGGTTTGGCTGGATGCGGTCGCGCTAGATCAGGCTCAGTCGCCGACGGTCACATAAATGTGGCAGGTCTGCTTCTCGATCTTCGCCCCACGACCCTTGGCCCGGGCCATAAATCGCTTCATCGAAGTGGCCTTTTCGACATAAATCGTACGCACCTTCAATTCGTCGACGTCGGCACCGTCGTTGTGCTCCGCGTTGGCAATGGCCGACTCGAGCAGCTTCTTGATGATGAACGCCGCCTTCTTGGGCGAGAACGTCAACACGTTGAGAGCGTGCTCGACCGACTTACCGCGGACCAGATCGGCGACCAGTCGGCCCTTTTGGGCGGAGAGATGCGCGTCTTTAAGGATGGCTCGGGTTTCCATTAGATTTTTCCTGTACTGGCGGCCTAGCGCTTGGCCTTCTTGTCCGCCACGTGCCCTTTGTAGGTGCGTGTCAGCGCGAACTCACCGAGCTTGTGACCGACCATGTTTTCGTTAACGAAGACCGGGACATGTTGCTTGCCGTTGTGCACCGCAATGGTCAGACCAATGAAGTCGGGAAGAATGGTCGAACGACGTGACCAAGTCTTGTAGAAATCGTTACTTGCACTTCCCGTAGTAAAGGTAACAGTGCCAACAGAGTGGCCGCTGTTGAATGAATGAGCTTCATGGTGTTCCTTCGACTAGACATTTCTTCTTTTTATGCGGTACTCAGTGAAAACTTGGCTCTCTTGTGATAAGGACTCACCACCTTGGGGCAAGGGAAAACACAGTCGAAAAAGGGGTGTTATCGTAGTATTGTAATGTGTTGCTT
>RFVZ01000472.1 GCA_009922405.1 Betaproteobacteria bacterium | reverse complement strand
GGTTGGATGGCCATGAGCCGCGATCGGGGCACGCAGGCACAAGGCCGTGACTATGGCTATGGCCTCGTTTGCGATGCGCTCGGTCAGCCCCTCGAACCGTACGTCTTGAGTGCAGCCAATCAAGAGCACGGCATCGTGTCACGCGTCGGTGAACCTGACCACGCCATCGTCGAGCGATTTCCGGTCGGTACCCAACTCCGGATTCTGCCCAATCACGCCTGTGCGACCGGTGCCCAGTTTCCTCAGTACGAGGTTATCTCGACGGACGGGGCCGTGCACAGCTGGCCGCGTTTTTACGGCTGGTAGGCTTGTCCGTTCAGGCCAGCCAGCATGCAACCTCGGATTGCCCTGATCCTTCGGACCCCCCTTGAAATGCCAGCACTGGGCTGGATTGCGCGCATCGATCCTGCGCGATTGGGCAGCGGGTCCGAAACGCGCATCCCGACGGGGGATCAAGAGGCGATGGCAATTCGCCCACGAGCGCGGTCGACGCCCGATGACGCTCGATCCTTGGGTCCGGAACCGGGACCGATGCCAAGAGCGCCCGGGTGTAGGGGTGTCGCGGGTTGTCGAACAGAGCGGCGCGCGCGCCGATTTCGACCACCTGCCCCAAATACATCACCAGTACGCGCTGACTGACATGGCGGATGACGGTCAGGTCGTGCGCAATAAAAATCAGCGCGAGCCCGAACTCCTGTTGCAGGTCGCGCAGCAGATTGATGATCTGGGCCTGAATCGACACGTCAAGGGCCGAAACCGGCTCGTCACAGATGATGACGCGCGGTCTCAGGATCAAGGCGCGTGCGATACCGATGCGCTGGCATTGCCCGCCCGAGAATTCGTGCGGGTAACGATCAAGTTGATGGCGGTCGAGCCCAACCCGTTCGATCAGTGCGCAGACCCGGTCCAACCGGTCACTCGCCGTGAGGCTGGGCTCGTGGGTGCGCAAGGGCTCAGAGAGGATCTGCAGGATATTCATTCGCGGATCGAGCGAGGCCAGTGGATCTTGAAACACCATCTGGACTTGCCGGCGCACCTGGAGCCAAGCCGCTGTGCTCGGACTGGCACTCGCGGTGAAACCTGCATTCGCACCGACACCGGACATGGGTGCCATCTCCTGATCAAACCAGCGCAGTGACTCGGCCCGAAAGGGCACGAGGTTCAGGAGTGCCCGGGCAAGGGTTGACTTGCCGCATCCGGATTCACCCACCACGCCCAGGGTCTCGCCCGCCTGGAGATCGAAACTCACCCCGCGCACTGCGCGCAGTGTGACGCCAGGCGACCATGGCCAATCGCCCCCGCGAACCGGAAAACCGACCTGCAGGTCACGAACCCGCAGCAGCGCGGTGTTCTCGAGCGCAGTGATCCCGGCCGAGGTCCCGTTGAGCTGCGGCTGAATCCGTTGAGTTGGTGGAGTTGGCTGAGCCGCCTGGATCCCTTGAATTGAAACCTCGACAGCGGGCCGGTGACATGCGCGCAGGTGGCTCTCGCCTGTGAGCTCTGGCGCGAGATTGCACCTTGCGTCGGCCAG
>RFVZ01000471.1 GCA_009922405.1 Betaproteobacteria bacterium | reverse complement strand
GTGGTCGAGCGGAAATAAGCGCAGGGCTGCGTCGCACCGAGGCTGGCCGCAATTACTTCAGGAAAGACCTTGTTGGAAGCTGCTCCGGTAGGCGCAGCGCCCTGAGTCGTAAACTTAAAACCGAACGTGCCGACGTCGACGAGGCTTTCTCCAAAAACGACGACCCGCGGTGTCCCTTTGGTTACTGTGTCCGACGAACACCCGGCCAGAACGAGGCTCGCAGCAGCGAGGCTTGCCAACAGTTGTTGGCCGATTCTACGATTCAAAATTGTGGCCATGGCCATAAGGGATCCTTGAGGGGTTGGCGCTGACGCGGTCTTCGTACTTCTTGTCAGAACTTCTTAGTGACCCGGACCATCGTGAATGATCCGGCCAGCGCGTTCTTTGAGTCCATTGTGTTCATGTAGCTCAGGGTGAGTCCTGCATCGGTGCCGGGGATGACTGTCGTGAACACGAGACCAGCGCCCTGGATATTGAAGCGATTGGCGCCGAAGGTTTGGGCCTGGTTGACGGACCTTGCGCCGTAGGTGTCGTCCTTCACCTGATCGACGTAAATGAAGTGCGGGCCAATCACGCCGATCGGCGTTTTATAGACGGCTGCTAAGTCAATCCCAACATAGTCTCCAGACTTGATGTCGTTGTCTTTGTTCCGTGTGTTGATGCCGTAAGAGGCTTTGGCTCCGATCGTCCAGTCTGCACTCGGTGAGTAGGCAACCGCGACGCCGGGGCGAAGGGTGTAGTAATTACCAAATCCAATATTGACGCCGGAGACGCCTGCTGGCCCCAGTAAGCCGACCGACGAGTTGTAATCTCCTGTCGGAAGCGCCAGCGTCATTCCTGCAACGACTTTGATGGCATCCTTCTGAAAAGCCCACCCAGCGGTTACTTCTGCATCACCCTGGCCCGAAACGCCGGCGGAGTTCTTTTTTGAGAAATCGGCGAGGTTTGTGATCACGCCAGCCTGTGTAGCGGTGGCCACTTTGCTATAGATCCCAGCGCTATTCAGAAAACCCGCCTGTACCGGCGTGAGGCCCACGGCCTGAGTCGTATTGAAGAGCAGGTTGTCAGTCGTCAAGGTCCGATTCAGCTGCATGGTGTAAGGGAGTTGAGCGGTCGCAACGATCCGACCCCCGCCGACCATCTCCTCGAAGGCATAACCGAGAACGAACGCTGCATTCGTCTGCAGCTGGCTAAGCTTGACCGTGGTTTTGGCGTCAAAAGAACCGATCGTCGTTCCAACCGGTACCAGGGCCGCTTGGGCAGTGGCTTGTGCGGTTGCAGTCGCCGTCGCCGTGGCCACCGCAGACGCGACGGCGGCTTGTACCTTAGGCGTAACAAAGGCCGTTAAAGCAGCGCCCGATAGCCCAGCCGCCTGCCCTGCCGCTGTGAAGCTCGCGGTCGCTTGCGCGGTGGCGGTGGTCGTTGCGGTTGCAGTCGCCGTAGCAACCGCCGACGCGATGATGTCAGCCTTGACGTCTGGCATCGACAGCGAGCCTGACGACGACAGTTGACGTTCGTTGCCATCTGGGCCAGA